>JAGBTC010000152.1 GCA_017631545.1 Oscillospiraceae bacterium | reverse complement strand
GATTCCCGTCCGGGTCACCACCTTTTTCTCAGCCGTTTCATATGGAGGCGTAGCTCAGCCGGTAGAGCACTTGCTTCACACGCAAGGGGTCACAGATTCGAGTTCTGTCGTCTCCACCAAAACCCTTGAAAACACTGTGTTTTCAAGGGTTTTTTCTATCTTTTGATAAATAATCAGACCTCTTGCCTTCCTTGGAAAATCAAGGAAAGCAAGAGGTCTGATTTATGCCAAAAATTAAAATGCAAAGCCATCCGCCAGCGGGCGGGCACAGAGGCCCGCCCCTACAGGTTCCCTTGGTTTCCTGTAGGGGACGGCCTCCGTGCCGTCCCGAATGATTTCCCCTAACCAAAGATAAACGGACAGATTTCCCTGCCCGTTTTACTGTTCTTCTTTAATATATTCCATAATGTCCTCCACCCGACAATCGAGAATCCGACAAAACATTTCAATGGTGTGGGTGCTGACACTCTCATTGCGTTTCAACCGGGTAATCTGGCTAGGGCTGACCCCGTGCTTCTTAATGAGCGCGTACTGCGAGACGCCCTTTTCCCGCATGGTTTTCCACAAACGATCGTAGGAAATCATAATACGCAAGCCTCACTTTCTACTTGCATATTAACTGAATACAGTATATAATCATATTAACCAATATCGGTTAATATTAATAGAAAGAGGTCTCTGTATGAAAAAAGCAATATCCTTAATGTTAGCTCTTATGATGTGCCTGTCCCTGTGTGCCTGTGGTGGAGGAAACTCCGGTGGCTACGACCCAAGCAAAGGGAATGTCTTAATTACAAAAGATATGCTTCCTGAAATTCGAGCAGCTGTTCTTAGTGATGGGGATAACAGTAGCCTTAACTTCCGGTTTGAGAGCGATGCGTTGCGGGCAGCAAATGCCAGAATTAGCGCAGGGGGCTCCTCGTATCAAGGTATCAAAGAGTTTTCTTCAATTAAAATTACATCGGAAGATTACAAAGATGAATGGCATTACTGTTTTTATGGCAAGATTTTCGGTAAAGACGACTTTAATAAATCAATCTCTCTTGATTTCAGCTTGTCAGTTTATTGCCCCGAAAGCGAAACCGATGCGCGCGGCTACACGATTGAACGGCATGGCATATCTATAGGAACATAAATAAGCGATATTCAAATATCAAATAATATAATCAAAAACAGGGAGCCGGATGGCTCCCTGTTTCAGTTCTCCAACATTCCAATATACTTATAAGCCGTTGTCCTGCTCAAATCGCACACCCTCGCCAACTCGCTGACATTGAATTTGAACGAAGGATAGTGTCTCGCAGCCGCCCCCACCCAAGTCTTTGGACTTGGGTGGGTTTCTTTTTCTTGTATTCTTCGCGGTATTTTGATAAAATGTCTCTTGATTGTGGGAACTTTTTTGTCTGCCCATCGTCAAAGTCTCCCGTAACCACTTACAAAGGAGTTTTACTTATGAAACACATTCGTATTCTTTCCCTGTCTCTGGCTCTTGTGATGCTGCTGGCCGCCTGCGGCAAGAACAATTCCGACAACCAGAGCGGCTCTGCCTCTCAGCCCGACGCCAGCGTGTCCATGCCCGAGGCCGATGTGTCCGCTCCCGGCGATGTGTCCCAGCCCGAGGCGGAGACCCCCGCTCCCGAGGAAAAGCCCGAGGCGCCCGAAGTGAAGCCGGAGCAGAAGCCCGAAGCTCCTACTCCTGAGGTAAAACCCGAGCAGAAGCCCGAAACTCCCGCTCCCGAGGTCAAGCCCGAGGAGAAGCCGGAGGGACAGCCCGAAGTCCCCGCCCCCGTCGGTGTGGATCTGGAGGTGTTCTACCAGACCATCTTCACCGACCCGGACAACGCCCCTATGATGGAGGCCTTCCCCGCCGAGGGGCTTGACGCCTTCTATCCCGGCCTGACCGGCATTCAGACCAACCAGCGTGTGGCCTATATGGCCAGCATCTCCGCCGTACCCTGCGAGATCGTCATGGTGGAGTGTGCCAACGCCGCCGATGTCACCGCTGTCAAGGCCATCCTCCAGACCAGAATTGACGCTCAGGTGAACAACCAGTACAACTACCCCATGGTCATCGAGGCATGGGAAAAGGAAGCCAAGGTCGTCACCAACGGCAACTTCGTGGCTCTGTTCGTGATTTCCGGTATGACCGATCAGGTCGTGTCCAACTTCAACGCCCTGTTTTGATTTTTCAACGGGTGGGCGATACTTCTATCGCCCACCCACTTCTCGTTAAGGAGGCCGCGCTATGGTCTTTTCCACCCCTGTATTCATGTTCTGGTTTCTGGTGCTGACCCTGGGCATCTACTTCGTGGTGCCCCGGAAGTTCCGCAACCTGGTCTTGCTGGTGTCCTCCCTGTTCTTCTATTACTGGGGGGAGCAGGAATATGTGCTGATCATGTTCCTGTCCACCGTCATCGACTTCACCCACGGCCTGCTGGTGGAGCGCTATAAAGAGGCCGGCCGCATCACGGCGGCCAAGGTGGTCGTGGGCAGCTCTATCTTCTTCAACCTTCTGCTGCTGGTGTTCTTCAAGTATTGGGACTTTCTGGCCGGCTCTTTGCAGGCCATCGGCATCAACGCCCCCATTCTGGGCATCCATCTGCCCATCGGCATCTCCTTCTACACCTTCCAGACCATGAGCTATACGGTGGATGTGTACCGGGGCGACACCCGCGCCCAGCGCTCCATTCTCAACTTCGGCACTTTTGTCACCCTGTTCCCCCAGCTCATCGCCGGCCCCATCATCAAATACAAGGATCTGGGCGATCAGATCGACGCGCGTACCACCTCCGCGGACAAGTTCGCCTCCGGCGTGCAGATCTTCATGGTAGGTCTGGCCAAGAAACTGCTCATCGCCAACAATGTGGGTATGCTCTGGGACAGCTACAAGGCGCTCGCCCCGGAACAGCTCACCGTGGCCGGTGCGTGGCTGGGCGTGGTAGCCTTCTCCTTCCAGCTGTACTTCGACTTCTCCGGCTACTCCGATATGGCTACCGGCCTTGGCCGTATGTTCGGCTTTGAGTTCACGGCCAACTTCAACTACCCCTATATCTCCAAAAGCATCACCGAATTCTGGCGGCGCTGGCACATCTCCCTGTCCACCTGGTTCCGGGAGTATCTGTATATCCCCCTGGGCGGCAACCGCTGTTCCAAGGGCCGCTGGGTGTTCAACCTGCTGATGGTGTGGGCGGCCACCGGCATCTGGCACGGTGCCAGCTGGAACTACCTGCTGTGGGGTCTTTACTTCTTTGTCCTGCTGATGGTAGAAAAATTCTTCCTTCTGGAACGGCTGAAAAAAGCCCCCGACATTGTGGCGCACCTCTACACCCTGTTCTTCGTGCTGGTCAGCTGGGCCATCTTCGCCATCGAGGATTTTGGCCACTTGACCGCCTATCTCAAGGTCATGTTCGGTCTGGGCGGCGTGAGCGTGGTCAACAGCGCCTTTGGCTATTACCTGACCAGCTACCTGCCCATCCTTCTGGTGGCCGCGGTGGCCTCCACCCCTCTGGGTGTGACGGTATACCGCAAGCTGTCCCCCACCGGGCAAAAGGTGGCCTGCACCCTGCTGGTGACGGCAGGACTTGTGGTGTGTACCGCCTATCTGGTGGCCAGCACTTACAACCCGTTCCTTTATTTCCGCTTCTGAGGAGGTGTGAATATGTCTTCCAAATTTAATCGCTTCCTCACCGGCCTGTTCTGCCTGTTTATCGGCGGTATGCTGGTGCTGACTCTGGTTCTGCCCGACGCGGACTTCTCCCCCCTGGAGAACCGCTACCTGCAAACACCTCCCAAGCTGTCCCTTGAAAGCCTGCAAAGCGGCGACTTTATGGCCGATGCGGAGGACTACGCCGCCGACCATGTCCCGGCCCGGGATTTCTGGGTGGCGTTGAAGGCCTGGTGCGAGCGGCTGAGCGG
>JAGBTC010000151.1 GCA_017631545.1 Oscillospiraceae bacterium | reverse complement strand
GAATTCCATCAAGTCCGACGGCATCTGCCGTATGTATTTCGACGCGCTGGCCAAGCGCTATAAATTCAAGCTGAACACCCCCGTCAAAGACCTGCCCCGGCAGGTCATCGATGTGATTCTCTACGGCACCAACGGGGAGAAGCTGCAGCTGTTCTATGACCAGCCCCGGGGGCAGGGGACGCTGTTTCAGGCCTTCGAGGGCATCTGCAACAATCTGGAGCGCCGTTACCGGGAGACCCAGTCCGACGCGGTGAAGCAGGAGTTGGAGGAGTGCATGTCCGAATCGCCTTGTCCTGCCTGCGGCGGGCGGCGGCTGCGCCGGGAGTCGCTGGCGGTGACGGTGGGTGGGCTGTCCATCGACCGGTTCTGTGACAAGTCGGTCAACGATGCCCTTGCCTTTGTGGATCAGCTGCAGCTGACCGACACCCAGCTGCTCATCGCCGAGCGCATTTTGAAGGAGATCAAGGCGCGTCTTGGCTTTTTGAGCAGTGTGGGTCTGCAGTACCTCACCCTGTCCCGGGGGGCGGCCTCCCTGTCCGGCGGCGAGAGCCAGCGCATCCGTCTGGCCACCCAGATCGGCTCCTCCCTGATGGGCGTGCTGTATATTCTGGATGAGCCGTCCATCGGCCTGCACCAGCGGGACAACGATAAGCTGCTGGACACGCTGAAGCACCTGCGCGATCTGGGCAACACCCTGCTGGTGGTGGAGCATGATGAGGACACCATGCGTCAGGCGGATTTCATCGTGGATGTGGGCCCGGGTGCAGGCATCCACGGCGGGCACATCGTGGCGGCCGGTACGCCGGAGGAAGTGATGAACTGCCCCGACTCCATCACCGGTGACTATCTGGCCGGGCGCAAAACCATCCCCGTGCCCATCAAGCGCCGCTCCGGCAGTGGGAAGGTTCTGCGCGTCATCGGTGCGGCGGAGAACAACCTGCGGGGCATCGATGTGGATTTCCCGTTGGAGACCTTCACCTGTGTCACCGGCGTGTCGGGCAGCGGAAAATCCTCGCTGGTCAACGAGATCCTATATAAAAAGCTGGGTGCCGACCTCAACCGCACCAAGACCCGGGCAGGCAAGCACGAGCGCATGGAGGGGGAGGAGTATCTGGACAAGGTCATCAGCATCGACCAGTCCCCCATCGGGCGTACGCCCCGTTCCAACCCGGCCACCTACACCGGCCTGTTCAACGACATCCGCGACCTGTTTGCCTCCACCCCCGACGCCAAGAGCCGGGGCTACGCCGCCGGGCGGTTCTCCTTCAATACCCGGGGCGGTCGGTGCGAGGCCTGTCAGGGCGACGGCCTGCTGAAAATTGAAATGCACTTCCTGCCCGATATCTATGTCCCCTGCGAGGTGTGCAAGGGGCGGCGCTACAACCGGGAGACGCTGGAAGTGCGCTATAAGGGCAAAAACATCTATGAAGTGCTGGAGATGACGGTGGACGAGGCGCTGCCCTTCTTCGAGAACCTGCCCCGTATCTACAACCGGCTGGAGACGCTGGCCGATGTGGGACTTGGCTATGTAAAGCTGGGGCAGGCTTCCACCACCCTGTCCGGGGGCGAGGCCCAGCGGGTCAAGCTGGCCACCGAGCTGTCCAAACGGGCCACCGGCAGCACCATTTATATTCTGGACGAGCCCACCACCGGCCTGCACACTGCCGATGTGCACAAGCTCATTGATGTGCTGCAGCGGCTGGTGGACGCGGGGAACACCGTGGTGGTCATCGAGCATAATCTGGATGTGATCAAAACCGCCGACCACATCATCGACCTTGGCCCCGAGGGGGGCGACGGCGGCGGCAGCATCGTGTGCGTGGGCACGCCGGAGCAGGTGGCGGCCTGTGAGGACAGCTACACGGGCAAATACCTCAAACGCGTTCTGAAATAAGATGTGAACAAGAAAATTACTTTACGCAGAAAAGGAGATATGGGTGCGATATGGAGCTGTTTGAATGGCTGACGGATACCACGCTGGGACAGTGCGTGTTCACCATGCTGGTGTCCATGATCCCCATTATTGAGCTGCGCGGCGGACTGCCCTTCGGAGTGGCGCTGGGGCTGCCCTACTATCTGGCCTTCCCGGCGGCGGTGATCGGCAACATCATTCCCGCCCCCTTCATCATCGTGTATATCCGGCGCATCTTTGATCTGATGCGTCGGCGTATGCCCCGGCTGAACGGGCTGGTGGATCGCATGGAGCGCAAGGCGCACCTGAAGGGGCAGAAAGTGACCAAATACAAGTATATCGGCCTGTGGCTGTTCGTGGCCATTCCGCTGCCCGGCACGGGCGCGTGGACAGGTTCGCTGGCGGCGGCCTTTCTGGACACACGGCTGAAGAAAGCACTGCCTGCTGTTGTGCTGGGCGTGATCACCGCCGGGTGCATCATGCTGGCGCTGACCCATGTGGGCATCAATCTGTTTTCTACTGCTCTGGCATGAAAACACACCCGTTTGCCCCCGTTTTCATAGAATGAGCCGGAGGTGAGTGGGACGATGCTCTGGTGGTTTGTTCCGGCGGCGGTGCTGACCGCCGCAGTGTGCGGCGGCTGCCTGCTGTACGGGCGGCTGCTGTGTCCCCACTGCGCGGCAGGAATGTGCACG
>JAGBTC010000150.1 GCA_017631545.1 Oscillospiraceae bacterium | reverse complement strand
GTTGAATGGGAGGAACGAAACAAAATGCATCAAACCTATGAGATCGTCGTAAAAAAGACGCTGACGCCGGAAATCAGCCTCATCTCGGTGTCTGCCCCTCTGGTGGCTGCCAAGGCAAAGGCCGGACAGTTTATCATCCTGCGTGTGGATGAAGAGGGCGAGCGCATCCCTCTGACCATCTCCAACGCGGATGTGGAAAAGGGGCTGGTGACCGTGGTCTACCAGAAGATCGGCGGCACCACGCTGGCGCTGGATCAGCTGCAGCAGGGCGAGCGGCTGCACGACTTTGTCGGCCCGCTGGGTCAGCCCACCGAGGTGGAGAATCTGGGCCGTGTTGCCGTTCTGGGCGGCGGTCTGGGCTGCGCCATCGCGTTGCCCGTGGCCAGGGCGCTGACCGGGGCGGGCAACACCGTTGACCTGATCGGCGGCTTTAAGACCAAGGATATCGTCATTCTCGAGGAAGAGATGACCAAGGCCTGCACCGACCTGCACATCTGCACCGACGACGGCAGCTACGGCTACAACGGCTTTGTTACCGGCAAGCTGGAGGAGCTGATCGCCTCCGGCGTGAAGTTCGACCATGTGTTTGCTATCGGTCCGCTGATGATGATGAAGTTTGCCTGCAAGCTGACCGAGAAGTACAACATCCCCACCACCGTCTCCATGAACCCCATTATGATCGACGGCACCGGCATGTGCGGCGGCTGCCGCCTGACGGTGGATGGCGAGGTCAAGTTCGCCTGCGTGGACGGCCCTGACTTTGACGGCCACAAGGTGGACTTTGACGAGGTCATCGCCCGCAACGCGACTTACCGTGAGTTTGAAGCCAAGGCGAAGGAAAAGCATGCCTGCCGCCTGGGAGGAGGTGCCATGAATGGCTAATATGCAGATGAACAAGACTCCTATGCCGGAGCAGGAGCCCAATGTGCGCAACGCCAACTTTAAGGAGGTCGCTCTGGGCTACACCTTTGAGCAGGCCGTGAACGAGGCCAAGCGCTGCCTGCAGTGCAAAAACCCTGCCTGTGTGGGCGGCTGCCCTGTGGGTATCCCCATTCCCCAGTTCCTGGCCAAGGTGGCGGAAGAGGACATCGCCGGCGCCTACGAGATCCTGTCCAACGCCAACGCCCTGCCTGCCATCTCCGGCCGCGTGTGCCCCCAGGAGAACCAGTGCGAGGGCAAGTGTATCCGCGGCGTCAAGGGTGAGCCCGTGTCCATCGGCCGTGTGGAGCGCTTTGTGGCCGACTGGGCGGCGGAAAACGGCATCGCCAATGTGACCACCGCCCCCAAGAACGGCCATAAGGTGGCCGTGGTGGGTTCCGGCCCTGCCGGTCTGACCTGCGCCGGTGAGCTGGCCCGTATGGGCTACGAGGTCTCTGTGTTCGAGGCCTTCCATGTGGCCGGCGGCGTGCTCAGCTACGGCATTCCCGAGTTCCGTCTGCCCAAGGCCATTGTGGCCCGTGAGGTGGCCAACCTGGAGAAGATGGGCGTGGATATCCAGCTGAACATGGTCATCGGCAAGATCCTGACCATCACCGACCTGTTCGACATGGGCTACGAGTCCGTGTTCATCGGCTCGGGTGCCGGTCTGCCCATGTTTATGAAGATCCCCGGCGAGGCACTCATCGGCGTCTACTCCGCCAACGAGTACCTGACCCGTATCAACCTGATGAAGGCCTACAAGGACGGCGCTGCCACGCCCATCCTGCGAAACAAGAAGGTTGCCGTGGTGGGCGGCGGCAATGTGGCCATGGACGCGGCCCGCTGTGCCAAGCGTCTGGGCGCGGAAGTGCATATCATCTACCGCCGCTCCGAGGCCGAGCTGCCTGCCCGTAAGGAAGAGGTGCATCACGCCAAGGAAGAGGGCATCATCTTCGACCTGCTCACCAACCCCGTGGCCATCAAGGGGGACGAGAGCAACCATGTCAATGCCATCACCTGTGTGAAGATGGAGCTGGGTGAGCCCGATGCTTCCGGCCGCCGCAGCCCCGTTGTGGTGGAAGGCAGCGAGTTTGATATCGAGGTGGACGCCGTCATCATGGCGCTGGGTACTCAGGCCAACCAGATGAGCTACAACGGCACCCCCGGTCTGGAAAAGACCCGCAAGGGCTGTGTGGCTGCCGACGAGAAGGGCGTGACCTCCGTGCCCGGCATCTTCGCCGGCGGTGACGCCGCCACCGGTGCCGCCACCGTCATTCTGGCCATGGGCGCTGGTAAGAGCGCGGCCAAGTCCATTGACGAGTACATCAAGAGCAAGTAAAAAACCTGCCAGACGGCGCAGATCCAGCTGGGTCTGCGCCGTTTTTGTATATTTTTGAGCAAGCGGGAAACAGTAACCCCAGAAAGTGGGGTAT
>JAGBTC010000149.1 GCA_017631545.1 Oscillospiraceae bacterium | reverse complement strand
CAGTTGTCCTTGTTCTGGAACTGGGAGCGCTCCTGCTGGCTGGCCACCACCACGCCGGTGGGCTTATGGATCAGGCGCACGGCAGAAGAGGTCTTGTTTACATGCTGGCCGCCGGCACCGCTGGCGCGGTAGACCTGCATCTCGATGTCCTCGGGACGGATCTCCACTTCCACATCCTCGGGCAGATCGGGCATGACCTCCACCGATGCAAAGGAGGTCTGCCGCCGGGCATTGGCGTCAAAGGGAGATACGCGCACCAGACGGTGTACGCCATGCTCACCACGCAGGTAGCCGTAGGCATTCTCGCCCTCGATCATGATGGTGGCAGACTTGATGCCGGCCTCGTCGGCCTCCTGATAGTCCATAATGGTATAGGTAAAGCCGTGGCGCTCCGTCCAGCGGGTGTACATGCGGTAGAGCATCTGCGCCCAGTCCTGCGCCTCGGTACCGCCTGCGCCGGGGTGGATGGTCAAAATCACATTGGAACGGTCATACTCGCCGGTGAGCAGGGTCTCCAGCCGGGCGGTCTCCATGTCCTGCTCCAGCTGGGCAAAGCCCTCCTCCAGCTCGGGAATCAGAGACTCGTCCTCAAACTCATTGCCCATCTCGCACAGGGCCATCAGATCGTCCCAGGCGCGGCGGCGACGGGCCTGCTTGTCCACCTTGTCCTGCAGGTTCTTGATGCGCTGCTGCACCTTCTGCGCCTTGGCCAGATTGTCCCAGAAGCCGTCGGCCGCGGACTCGGCCTGCAGCATATCCAGCTCCCGCTCCGCGCTGTCCAGATCCAGCGCCTGCGCCAGCGTCTCCAGCGTGGGGGCGATGTTGTTCAGTTTTACTTTGTACTCGTCAAATTGGAGCATCGGTCACACTCTCCTGTTTTGCGTTCTTAGTCAGTATAGTATTATATACAATATTCCTGTCAAAGTAAAGAAAAATCCAACCGACTCCGCCCAAGACAACAGACCACAAAATCTCCTCCCCTTCAAAAAGGGATTTCTCCGCGATATTGCGTCAAAACGCCGCGGCAGGCGTGCGCCTTGCCGCGGCGCTTTCGCCGTGACGGGAGCCGCTCATCGGTCACTGGGCCGGCGGCATGGCTCTGTAAAAATCAGATCGTCCACATCCCGTTCCCGCTCCTTTTCCGGCAGCGGAAGGGGTTGGGTCGGCTTGTTGTCGCACATGGTGATCCTCCTTCTCTGTAAAAAAGCGTTATAAACCAGTATATGCGTCTGGACGGAAACTATCCCCTGTTTTTGTGTCGGAACCGGACGAACACTTTCTTCCACACAGGGGTTGACAAGGCGCCGGAGCTGTGATATTATAGATAAGCCTTTCAGGGCAGGAGAGATCGGTGCCACCCATGCCGGAGTGGCGGAATTGGCAGACGCCCGGGACTTAAAATCCCGTGGGAGTGATCCCGTGCCGGTTCGATCCCGGTCTCCGGCACCATATCGCGGAGTAGAGCAGTTGGTAGCTCGTCGGGCTCATAACCCGGAGGTCGCAGGTTCAAGTCCTGCCTCCGCAACCATAAGGAAAGCCTCGCTATCTCAGGGTGGCGAGGCTTCTTTTTGTCCATTTTGCTGTTTTTCGTGATGCCTGCGTTTTACATTTTCACTTTCAATTGAGCGCTATCCGTGGTAAAAT
>JAGBTC010000148.1 GCA_017631545.1 Oscillospiraceae bacterium | reverse complement strand
GAGTTTGAGCACGACCGGCTGGAACTGCCCCGGGCCGATCTGGTGCTTTATCTGGATATGCCCACCGACTTCGCCGTAAAACTGCTGCGCAGCCGGGAGCAGTCCACCAACACCACCGCCGACATCCACGAGGTGGACGACGCCTACCTCGCCTCCTGCCGCGCCGCCGCACTGCAGGCCGCGCAGGTGCTGGGCTGGACGGTGATCCCCTGCGTCAAGGACGGCGCGCTGCGCTCCATTGAGGACATCCACGACCAGATCTGGTCGCTGGTCGCCCCTCTGCTTTGAGGGAATAGGAGGAATCGTTATGGTATGTATTCTGCTTGGCACCGGCTTTGAAGAGGCCGAGGCCCTTGTCCCTGCCGACCTGCTGCGCCGGGCAAAGATTGATGTTTGTCTGGCCGGCGTGGACGGCATGAGCGTCACCGGCGCGCACGGCATCACCGTTGCCGCCGACTGCTCTTTGGAGCAGGTCAAAGTGGACGATCTGGAGCTGCTGTTCCTGCCCGGCGGTCTGGGCGGCGTGGACGCCATCCAGTCCAGCTCCGCCGCCATGGCGTTGGTCGAGCAGGCCCATAAGTCCGGCGTGAAGCTGGCCGCCATTTGTGCCGCCCCTACCATCCTGTCCAAACTGGGACTGTTGGAGGGTAAGCAGGCCGTGTGCTATCCCAGCATGCTGGATCAGCTCACCGGCGCGTCCACCGACCATGGTATGCCTGTGGTGGTGGACGGAACCATCATCACCGGCGAGGCCGCCGGCTCCGCCTTTTCCTTCGGTCTGAAGCTGATCGAGGTGCTGCGCGGGGCAGAAAAGGCCAAAAAAATCCGTGACAGTGTGTACTACTACGGCTGAACCCTCCAAGGCCGACCTGCGCCGTCAGCTGCGTGAGCAGCTGGGTCGCCTGCCCGAGGCGGCGCGGCGGCAGGAGGACGAGGCGCTGTTTGCCGCCTTTCTTGCACGACCCGAAGTGGCCCGGGCCAAGACCCTGTTTCTCTTTTGCGGTACGGGCACCGAGCCGGACACCGCACGTCTGTTCCCGCCCCTGCTGACACAGGAAAAGGTGATCGGTCTGCCCCGGATGCTCCCCGGCCGGGGAATACAGGTACACCGCTATGACCCCAAAATCCCACTGGTGCGCCACCCCTTCGGCATTCTTGAGCCTCGGGCCGACGCACCCGTCCTGCTCCCGGAGCAGATCGACCTTGTGCTGGTGCCCGGTCTGTGCTATGACCGCCGGGGCTTCCGCCTTGGCATGGGGGGTGGGTACTACGACCGGTGGCTGGAGCATTACCGCGGTCTCACCGTGGGTCTGTGCCGCAGCGCGCTGCTGTGCGACCGACTGCCCACCGAGCCTCATGACCGCCCGGTGCAGCTGGTCATCACCCCCGAGCAATGCCTGTCCTTGAGCAAGCAATGAAAAAGTGGGGCAATCGCCCCACCTTTTCTTGTTGCATCAGCAGCAGCCGCAATCACCGCCGCAGCCGTTGCCGCAACCATTGCCGCAGCCATTGCCGCAACCGCAGCCGCCCATGTTTCCGCTGCCGCAGCAGCAGAACAGGATGATGATCAGAATGATGATCCACAGACAGCTGTTTCCGCCCCAACCGTTATTACCGCACATGTAGCTTCACCTCATATTAATAGTCACCCCGGCGGCTGACGCTGCCGCGGTGCCGGTACCATCCCATACTATGGAACAGACCTGTCCCCTGTTCCGCCATTTTGTTATTTTAGTTAGGAGTGACCCCTATGGCCCAACGCAGATCCCGCCGCCGTTCCGGCGCAGGCAGAGCCACCAGCTTCGCCATGCTGTATCTGGTGTCCGTACTGGGCGTATCCATGTTGCTGGCTGCCCTTGGCTGGATCGCCGCCAACGATGTACTGGCGCTGAACAAGCCGGCGCTGGACGCTACCGTGGTGCTGTCCGAGGATTTTTTCACCGTCCGCCAGACCACCAATGAGGATGGCACCAAAAAAAATGTCTATACCGCCAAGATGGGCAAGGTGGCCAGCCTGCTGGAGGAAGAGGGTCTGATCCAATCCAAACTGTTGTTCCGCCTGTTCTCCTCTGCCACCAACGGCGAGAAGAAACTGCGCCCGGGCGCATATAATCTGGACACCAGCATGGACTTCCGTTCCCTCATTGCAGGAATGGGCTCCAACTCAGAAAACCGGGTAATTGTCAAGGTCACCATCCCCGAGGGCTACACACTGGCCCAGACCTTCCGCCTGCTGGAAGATCACGCCATCGCCTCGGCGGAGGAGCTGACCGACTACGCCACCAACTACGACTACAAATTCTCCTTCCTGCGGGATATCCCGCTGGGCGATCCCAACCGGCTGGAGGGTTTCCTGTTCCCCGACACCTATGAGTTTTATGTTAACCACGATCCCAAGTATGTCATCAACAAGCTGCTGCAGAACTTCGATGCCCACTATCCCGAGGAGCTGCGCCAGCAGGTGGCCAACAGCAAGTACACCCTGCGGGAGATCCTGACCATCGCCTCCCTCATCGAGCGCGAGACCGCGGGCAAGGATCGTGCCCGGATCGCCTCGGTCATCTACAACCGCTTGGAAAATCCGTACGCTTCCGCCGGCACGAACGGCTTCCTGCAGGTGGACGCCACCCTGTTCTATATCACCGGCAAGACCCCCACTGAGGCGGACAAGAAGATCGATTCCCCCTACAACACCTATAAGTACAAGGGGCTGCCCCCTTCCCCCATCGCCAACCCGGGTGAGGCCTCGCTGAACGCCGCCCTCAATCCCGAGCGCACCGGCTACTACTACTACGCGTTGGGTGACAACGGACAGCACAGCTTCTTCACCGATTACAACAGTATGCTCAACTGGATGAACACCCAAAAGCTTTATCGCTGATCCCTCCGCCCGGACGGCCGCGCTGTCGTCCGGGCGAACCACGCTTGGAGGCTCTGTTATGGAAAGAAAGAAAATCGAGCTGCTCGCTCCGGCGGGCGATATGGAGCGGCTGCACATGGCTCTGGCTTACGGCGCAGACGCAGTATATCTGGCGGGCACAAGCTTTGGTATGCGCTCCTTTGCCGGCAACCTCACCCCGGAGGAACTGCGTGCGGCGGTGCAACTGGCCCATGCCAAGGGCGTTCGGGTACACGTCACCTGCAACACCATGCCCCGCAACGACGAGGTCGCCCGTCTGCCCGAATGGCTGGAGTTCCTGCAGGACGCAGGGGTGGACGCGGTCATTGCCGCCGATGTGGGCGTGCTGTCCCTTGCCAAACGCCACGCCCCCAAGGTGCAGGTACACATCTCCACCCAGGCCAGCATCGTCAACTACCAGTCGGCCACCGCCTGGCACGAGCAGGGCGCCAGCCGGGTGATCCTCGCCCGGGAGCTTTCACTGGACGAGATCTGCCAGATCCGTGCCAAGACCCCCGAAACACTGGAGATCGAGGCCTTTGTCCACGGGGCTATGTGCGTTTCCT
>JAGBTC010000147.1 GCA_017631545.1 Oscillospiraceae bacterium | reverse complement strand
GGAGATGAAAAAGCTGTATAGCTACATAAAGGAGACGAAAACCATGAAGAAACTGTTCAGCATGATCCTGGCCGCCACTATGATGGTCGGCCTGCTGGCCGGCTGCGGCAGCGAGCCTGCTGCCAGCGGCAGCACTTCTGCCGGCACCGGCACCGAGAGCGTTGCTCCCTTTAAGCTGGGCGGCACCGGCCCCCTGACCGGCGGCGCTGCCATTTACGGCAACGCGGTCAAGAACGGCGCTCAGATCGCCGTGGACGAGATCAACGCTCTGGGCGGCGCTATTCAGTTTGAGCTGAATATGCAGGACGACGAGCACGACCCTGAGAAGGCCGTCAACGCCTATGGCAACCTGATGGACTGGGGTATGCAGATCTCTCTGCTGGCCGTCACCTCCAAGCCCGGCGAGGCCATTTCCGTCAACCACTTTGAGGATCGCGTGTTCGGCCTGACCCCCTCCGGTTCTTCCCCCGCTGTTGTTGAGGGCAAGGACAATGTGTATCAGGTCTGCTTCAGCGATACCAACCAGGGCACCGCTTCCGCCGACTACATTGCCGACCAGAAGCTGGGCGAGAAGATCGCCATCATCTATAAGAACGACGATGTGTACTCCACCGGCATCTACGAGACCTTCAAGGCTCAGGCTGAGGTGCGCGGTCTGAACATCGTGTCCACCACCACCTTTACCGAGGCCTCTCAGAACGACTTCAATGTGCAGCTGACCGAGGCCAAGAACGCCGGCGCCGACCTGCTGTTCCTGCCCATGTACTACACCCCCGCTTCCCTGATCCTCAGCCAGGCCGACTCCATGGGCTATGAGACCAAGTTCTTCGGCGTGGACGGCATGGACGGCATCCTGACTGTGGAGAACTTCGATACCTCTCTGGCCGAGGGCGTGATGCTGCTGACCCCCTTCAACGCCGACGCCCAGGACGAGAAGACCCAGGCTTTCGTTGCCAAGTATCAGGCTCAGTTTGGCCAGATCCCCAACCAGTTCGCGGCCGACGCCTATGACTGCGTGTATGCCTACTATCAGGCTCTGACCAACGCCAACGCCACCCCCGACATGACTGCTGAGCAGCTGTGCGGTCTGATGATGGAGCAGTTCTCCACCATGAGCTTCGACGGTCTGACCGGCGATGGCATGACCTGGGAGAACGGTCTGGTGTCCAAGGGCCCCAAGGGCATGGTCATCCAGAACGGCGCTTATGTCGGTATGTAATTGCACCAAGTAAAACCGTTCAGCGATTCGGGGAGGCGACCGCCTTTGGGCGGTTCCTCCCCACGCTTTATTTTCCCCTGTCTCAATACACACAGAAAACAAGAAGATCTGAGGTGTGATCTATGCTGAATTATCTGATCACCGGTATCAGTCTGGGCAGTATTTACGCCATCATTGCTCTGGGCTACACCATGGTTTACGGCATTGCGAAGATGCTGAATTTTGCCCACGGCGATGTGATCATGGTGGGTGGCTATATGTGCTTTTGCGCCACCACCTACATGAACTGGCCGGTGCCGGTGGGCATCCTGCTGGCCATGGGCGTGTGTACGGTGCTGGGCATCGTGATCGAGCGGCTGGCCTACAAGCCTCTGCGAAGCGCCCCCTCGCTGGCGGTGCTTATTACGGCCATTGGCGTGTCCTACTTCCTGCAGAACGCGGCGCTGCTCATCTGGACCTCCAACCCCAAGAGTTTCAGCCCCATCGTGGGCCGCGGCGCGGTGCAGCTGGGTGAGCTGCAGATCACCCATGTCACGCTGGTCACCATCGGCGCGTGCTTTGTGATCATGGTGGCGCTGACGCTGTTCACCAGCCGGACCAAACTGGGCACCGCCATGCGTGCGGTGTCCGAGGACAAGGGTGCGGCGCAGCTGATGGGCATCAATGTGAACACCACCATCTCCACCGCCTTTGCCATTGGATCGGCCCTGGCTGCCGTGGCCGGCGTGCTGCTGTGTTCGGCCTATCCCATGCTGGTGCCTACCACCGGCTCCATGCCCGGCATCAAGGCCTTTACCGCCGCCGTGTTCGGCGGCATCGGCTCCATTCCCGGTGCCATGCTGGGCGGTATTCTGCTGGGCATTATCGAGACATTCTGCCGCGCGTACATCTCCATGGAGCTGTCCGATGGCATCGTGTTCGGTGTGCTGATCCTTGTGCTGCTGGTCAAGCCTGCCGGCCTTCTGGGCAAGCAGACCCGCGAGAAAGTGTGAGGTGGCGGGAATGAGCATGATAAAGAATTTGTGGAAGAAACGCCGGGACAGCGTGATTGCCTTTGGCATCGTGATCGTGGCTTATATTGCCATTCAGATCATGTCCATGACCGGCAGTCTTTCCTACTCCATGAAGGGTATGCTGGTGCCCATCTGCGCCTACATCGTTATGGCCGTGTCCCTGAACCTGACCGTGGGAATTCTGGGCGAGCTGTCGCTGGGTCACGCGGGCTTTATGTCCGTGGGCGCCTTCACCGGCATCGTGGTCACCACACTGCTGGCCAACATCGTGCCCTGGGACGGACTGCGCCTGGCCATCGCTATGGTGGTGGCCGCCGCGGCTGCCGCAGTGGTGGGCGTGATCGTGGGTGTGCCCGTGCTGCGACTGAGCGGCGACTATCTGGCCATTGTTACCTTGGCCGCCTGCGAAATCATCAAGAGCCTGGTCAATGTGCTGTATGTCGGCCTTGACGGGAAGGGACTGCATATCTCCCTCATCGAGCAGAGCTTCGCGCTGGAGGAGGGGGGCAAGATGATCATCAACGGGCCCATCGGAGTGTCCGGCATCGACAAGATCTCCACCTTCACCGCCGGCTGCGTGCTGATTTTGGTCACCCTGTTCGTGATCCTCAACCTCATTAACAGCCGCCACGGCCGCGCCATCATGGCCGTGCGTGACAACAAGATCGCCGCCGACTCCATCGGCATCTCCACCACCCGCTACAAGCTGCTGGCCTTTGTGATCTCCGCCGCCTTTGCGGGCATGGCCGGCACGCTGTACGCCATGAACTACTCCACCGTCACCGCCGCCAAGTTCGACTTCAACCTGTCCATTCTGGTGCTGGTGTTTGTGGTGCTGGGCGGTCTGGGCAACATCTGGGGCAGCGTGATCGCCGCTGCCCTGCTCACCGTACTGCCCGAGCTGCTGCGTGCGCTGAACTTCAGCGACTACCGCATGCTCATCTACGCGATTTTGCTCATCGCGCTGATGCTGTTCAACAACTCTGCCCTCAAGCAGCGGCTGCTGGAGCGCAAGCGCGCGCAGAAAAGCGCGAAAACGGAAGGCGAGGTGGCGTAAATGGCATTGTTGGAAGTCAGAGATCTGGGCATCTCCTTCGGCGGCCTGCGCGCCGTGGATGAAGTAAATATCCAGATCGAAAAGGGCGCGCTGGTGGGTCTGATCGGCCCCAACGGCGCCGGCAAGACCACCGTATTCAATATGCTCACCGGCGTATACCGCCCCACCGACGGAGCTATCCGGCTGGACGGGGAGAATGTGGTGGGCAAAAAGCCCTACGAGATCAATAAAATGGGCATCGCCCGCACCTTCCAGAATATCCGTCTGTTTGGCCGGCTGTCCGTGCTGGACAATGTGATGCTGGGCTTTCATAACGATGTGACCTACTCTCTGCCCACCAGCCTGAGCCATCTGGGCTCCTACCGCAAGAAGGAGAAGCAGATGCAGGCCAAGGCCATGGAGATCCTCAAGGTCTTTGATCTGGACGGTCAGTGCGACTACAAGGCGGCCAACCTACCCTACGGCAAGCAGCGCAAGCTGGAGATCGCCCGCGCGCTGGCCACCGAGCCCAAGCTGCTGCTGCTGGACGAGCCTGCCGCAGGCATGAACCCCAACGAAACGGCGGAGCTGATGCAGACCATCGAGGTGGTACGCAAGCAGTTTGATGTGACCGTTCTGCTCATCGAGCACGATATGAAGCTGGTGTCCGGCATCTGCGAGTATCTGTATGTGCTCAACTTCGGCCGCCTGCTGGCAGAGGGTACGCCCTCCGCCGTACTCAGCGACCCGGAAGTCATCACCGCCTATCTGGGCGATTAAGGAGGGAAACGATATGGCAATGCTGGAAGTAAACGGCTTGAATGTCTATTATGGTCTGATCCACGCGCTGCACGATGTTTCCTTCCATGTGAACGAGGGAGAGGTGGTGGCCCTGATCGGCGCCAACGGCGCGGGCAAGACCACCATTCTGCACACCGTATCCGGCCTGCTGAGCGCCAAGACGGGCAGCGTGGTCTTTGAGGGTAAGGACATCACCAAAAAGCCCGGCCACTCCATCGTCAAGCTGGGCATGGGTCATGTGCCCGAGGGGCGGCGTGTGTTTGCCGGCCTGACGGTGGCAGAAAATCTGCGTATGGGTGCGTATACCCGACCCACCGCCGAGATCGCCGCTTCCCTGAAGGAAGTGTACGAGTGGTTCCCCCGTCTGGAGGAACGCAAGTATCAGCCGGCCGGCACCTTATCCGGCGGCGAGCAGCAAATGCTGGCCATGGGCCGGGCGATGATGTCCAAGCCCCGGATCCTGCTGCTGGATGAGCCCTCCATGGGTCTGTCCCCCCTGTTCGTGGGCGAGGTGTTCAAGATCATCGAAAAGGTTTCCGCTGCCGGCACCACCGTGCTGCTGGTGGAGCAGAACGCCAAAAAGGCGCTGTCCATCGCCCAGCGCGCCTATGTGCTGGAAACGGGCAGCATCATCAAGGAAGGCATCGCCTCCGAACTGCTCAACGATGACGCCATCAAAAAGGCCTATCTGGGTGAATAAGGAGTGAACGCGTATGAAGCCGTTTATTATTACCATCGAGCGCCAGTATGGTTCCGGCGGCAAGACGGTCGGCAAGATGCTGGCAAAAAAGCTGAACATTCCCTTTTATAACCACGAGATCGTCTCCATGGCTTCGGAGGAGAGCGGCATCAACGCCGTCTATTTCTCCGACGAACGGCTGAAGCCCAGCCTCATCGAGCGGCTTCGCACCCGCGGCGGCGATACCTCCGTACTTAACGACAGCCGGGAGCGCTATCTGACCGACGATGCCCTGTTCGAGCATCAGACCAAGGTCATTCGTCGGCTGGCCAACGAAGGCCCCTGCGTCATTGTGGGCCGCTGCGCCGACTTTGTTTTGAAGGGGCGCAAGGATGTGGTGCGTGTCTTTGTCCACGCCGACGACGACTTTTGTCTGGAGCAGGCCATGCTGGTCAACTCCCTGAGCGTGTCTCAGGTAAAAAAGAAGATCGCCGAGGTGGATGAGTACCACGCCAAGTACTACAAGTACCACACCGGCAAGGACTGGTACGATGCCAGAAATTATGACCTGTCCCTGAACAGCGGCGTGCTGGGCTTTGAGGGTACGATGAACGAGATCCTCAACTATATGCAGGTGCGCGAGCAGGCGGCACAGGAGTAATGGAAATGAGAAAACACCCCCGGCGCAGCAATGCTGCGCCGGGGGTGTTTTGCGTGTTGGCCTGTGTTTGAGCCATCCAAATGGGGGCTCGATTTCATGGGGGTCGGAAAGGGACAAGGTTGTTTTTGACTTACAGATTGTAGTACTTGTCGAATTCGGCGGGGTGGGGGATGGCGGAGAGTTGTCTGCACTCAGCGCGCTTGGCCTTGATGAAGTTGGCGATCAGCTCCGCGGGGAACACGCCGCCTTCGGTGAGGTACGCGTGATCCTTCTCCAGACAGTCGAGCGCCTCCTCCAGAGAAACGGGCAGGCCCTGCAGCTTGGCCTTCTCCTCGTCGGGGAGGTTGTAGAGGTTGAAGTCGTAGGGGCCCCAGCCGTTTTCATGGGGATCGATCTTGTTCTTGACGCCGTCCAGACCGGCCATCAGGGTGGCGGCATAGCAGAAGTAGGGGTTGCAGGTGGCGTCGGGGTTTCGCAGCTCAAAGCGGCGTTTGTCGGGGCTCTTGGCGTAGGCGGGGATGCGGATGACGGCACTGCGGTTGGAGGTGGCATAGCCCACGGTCACAGGGGCCTCGAAGCCGGGGACCAGACGCTTGAAGGAGTTGGTGCTGGGGTTTGTGATGGCGCACAGGGAGCCGATGTGCTTGAGCAGGCCGCCCATGAAGTAATGCGCGGTCTTGCTCAGGTGGGCGTAGCCGTTGTCATCGGAGAACACGGGCTTGCCGTCCTTGAAGAGGATCATGTGCACATGCATGCCGTTGCCGGCCTCGCCGTAGATGGGCTTGGGCATGAAGGTGGCGCTCTTGCCGTACTTGAGCGCGGTGTTGTGGATAATGTACTTGATCATCATGGTGGCGTCGGCCATGTGCACCACCTCGCCCAGCTGAGGCTCGATCTCGAACTGGCCGGAGGCGGCCACCTCGGGGTGATGATAGTTGATGTCGATGCCGGCCTGCTTCATGAGCATGCACATCTCGCTGCGGCACTCGTAGGACACATCAAAGGGCTTGGCGATGTGGTAATTCTTCTGCTTGGGCACGACCACGCCGCGTCCCTCCACGCCGGAGTTCCAGTAGGACTGGACAGCATCCACGGTGGCGCCGATGTGCCGCCCCTCCACATTCCAGGTCACATCATCGAAGAGATAGAACTCAAACTCGGGCAGGATCTTCATCTCGTCGGCAACACCGCTGTTCTTCATGTGCTCCACAGCGGCCTTGATGATGTTGCGGGGATATTGGGCCAGAGGACGGTTTTCCGGGGTGTCGATGATCATGGCATTGCCCGTCATGGACAGGGTGGGGATGTCGCAGAACGGGTCGATGACGGCGGTGTCGAGATCGGGGATGAACACCATGTCGCTCTTTTCCACCACGGCATAGCCGTAGTTGGATGCGTCAAAGCCGATGCCGCTTTTGACCGTGTCCTCGGAGAAGTTTTCGGCAGGGATGGTGACATGACGGTACTGACCATTGATGTCCACCATCTTGAAATCCACCATCTTTATGTCGTTTTCCTGAATGATTGCGAGAATGTCCTGAATCGTTGTTGCCATGCATAGCACCTCTTTCGCAAAATTTGGGTCGATAATACCACAATAACAGAGTTTGGCCGTTTGTCAATAGTATGCTGTCGCGTGGGATCATATTTTGTCCGGATGTTCAGCGCGCCGTTGATCGGTTCTGCGCGCAATGACACGGCTGGACTTGGGACAAAAGTCTGCTTTCCCAACAAGCATATCTTTCCTATTCAAGCAGCGCATGGTTTATTTTACCACGGATAGCGCTCAATTGAAAGTGAAAATGTAAAACGCAGGCATCACGAAAAACAGCAAAATGGACAAAAAGAAGCCTCGCTACCCTGAGATAGCGAGGCTTTCCTTATGGTTGCGGAGGCAGGACTTGAACCTGCGACCTCCGGGTTATGAGGGTGAACCGACTATAAAACCACGCCCTAAAGTGACGTGATTGTGGCGTTCTGGGAAGAATTGAGAACTTTTTAGAAGTGCGTTTCCTGGTTGTACGTGCCTTGAGGCACTGAGACACAGTCGTTTGTTGAATTTGTGTTAGAAAAATGTTAGAAAATTTGTGCTCACCGGGGCCTTAGGTGCGTTGTTAGATGTATTCCAAATCGCCTGTTTTACGGAGTTTGAACTTGCCGTCGTAAATGTCGTCAAACACCTGTCGACAGCCAATCTTGCATCGCTGAGGGGCGGATACTTTCCGCCAAACTTTGAATGTGGTTTGTGTTCCGGTTCTGGTAACGAAGGCTTCATAGGAGTCGAAGTAGGGCTCGATGGCAGCTTTCTCATATCCCAGTTCTCTAAGGTGGTAGAATAGGGACAGCACATTAAGGCAGCGTACACCGCCAATGCTTACAACGCCTTTGCGGGCGCCACTGTCATCGGAGCAGAACACATACACATTACTAGGATGTTGGAACT
>JAGBTC010000146.1 GCA_017631545.1 Oscillospiraceae bacterium | reverse complement strand
GCCGGGGGAGCAGGAGGGCACAGCCCAGGCACAGGGCAAACACACCGCCCAGCAAGACAAGCCAAAATCCGGTCTTTTTCATTCCAGCACCTCCACCGGCCGCGCGGTATACCCGTCCATGAGGGTGAAGGAGTCCTTCAGCCCGGCGGTGATGGCCACGCTGCCGTCGGTGCGGATGAACACAGCTTCAAAATCCCGGTGGGCGCGCCAGAAGTCGGCGGAGCGCTCCTGCCCCATGACGAACAGGGCAGTGGACAGGGCGTCGCACCGGGCGCCGCAGTCGCCCACGATGGTCACAGAGGTAAGGCCGTTGTCGGCCGGGCGACCCGTATCCGGGTCGAGGATATGGTGATAGTGCTGCCCGTCCCGGGTGAAGAAGCGCTGATAGCTGCCCGAGGTGACCACCGCCCGGTCGGTGACGGACACCGCCGCCAGCGTGTTTCCGGTGTCGGGGTCTTCGATGCCAACACGCCACGCGCTGCCGTCGGGCTTGGTGCCCACGGTATGGATATTGCCGCCCAGGCGCACAATGGCGCTGGTAACACCGCAGCCGCGCAGCAGCTGCACCGCCCGGTCGCCGGCCCAGCCCTTGGCGATACCGCCAAAGTCCAGCTGCACCCCTTCGGGCAGGGTGAGGGTATTGTCCGTAAGGGTGAGGGCGGTGTGGTCGGCAAGGGGAAGCAGCGCCTGCAGCGTCTGCTGTGTCGGCACCTGATAGGTGTCGGTGGTAAAGCCCCACGCCTGCACCAGGGGATAGACGGTGGGGTCAAAGGCGCCACCGGTCTGATTGGCCAGCAGCAGCGCCTGCTCCAGCAGGGCGGTCAGCTCCGGAGAGAGGGAGAGGGTGGAGGCAGTGCGGTGGTTCAGGGCATACACCTGGCTGCTTTCCTGCGTTACATCCAACAGGTCGTCCAGAAAGAGGATGTCCTCCTCCGCCAGCGCCAGCGCCTCCCGGGCCTGGGGGCCGTAGGCGGTCAGGTACATAAAGGTGTCCATAGCGGTAAACTGGCGCTCCTGAGCGGTGGGTGCGGCCACACAGCCGGTCAGAAACACAATAAGAACCAGCAGAGCCGACCCCAGCCGGCGAACAAAACGAGCCACAGGCGGCCCTCCTTTTTGATAAGATAATAGTATCATAACATATAATGCCCCGGTTGTCATGTCTTTGGACAAACAACCGGGGTATAACCGGCGCCTTTTTCTGGACGAGGAAGGCAGCGTGACGCAGATAAAGCCCATAAACTGGGCTTTGGGTTGCTTTTTTGGTCGGTTTCGTGTAAACTACAGTATGGAATAATAGGGGCGAAAGGAGCGCTTTGCGTGGAATTTACTTTTGCACAATACAAGGCCAGCGCCGATTTCATTCGGGAACGACTGGGGGACTTTTCCCCGGAAGTGGCCATGATCCTCGGTTCCGGCCTTGGTTATCTGGGGGACGAGGTGGAAAACGCCGTGATTATCCCCTACGGGGACATCCCCCACTTCAAGGCGTCCACCGCCCCGGGTCATAAGGGGCAGTTCGTCTTTGGCACGCTGGAGGGCAAGGCCGTGGCCGTGATGCAGGGGCGGATGCACCATTACGAGGGCTACTCCTATGAAGAGGTTGCCTACGCTGTGCGGGTGCTGCGTCTGCTGGGCTGCACCACCCTCATCGTCACCAACGCCGCCGGCTGCGTACGCACCGACTGGCAGGCAGG
>JAGBTC010000145.1 GCA_017631545.1 Oscillospiraceae bacterium | reverse complement strand
GTGATCGCCTGCAATCCGCCCTACATACCTACCGATGTCATTGAAACACTGGATGTGAGCGTGCGCGAGTATGAGCCGCGTATGGCGCTGGACGGCGGCGAGGACGGGCTGGACTTTTACCGCTTCATCGCCGCCAAATGGAAGTCTGCCCTGCGGCTGGGCGGCACCCTCGTGTTTGAGGTAGGCTTCGATCAGGCCGAAGCGGTGGAGCAGATCCTGCTGGAAAACGGCTTTGAAAACATTATCAAGACGCCCGATACCCAGGGGATCCTGCGTGTGGTGGAGGGCACCATCAACAACTGATTGTCCACTTTAACGGACAATTGATGTGAGATGATGGCACCATAAAAGGGAACGACCGGCGCAGCCGGTCCGGAAAGGATGAGTTATTATGGCAACGAAGAAGCCTGTTGTGGAAAGTGCATCCCCTGCCTCTGACAAGAAGAAAGCATTGGAGACCGCTATGGCGCAGATCGAGCGCACCTATGGCAAGGGCTCCATCATGCGCTTGGGTGAGAACGCCGAATCCATGGTAGAGGCGATCCCCACCGGCTCGCTGTCGCTGGATCTGTCATTGGGTATTGGCGGTCTGCCCAAGGGCCGAATCATTGAGATCTACGGGCCGGAGTCCTCCGGCAAGACCACCCTTGCCCTGCATGTGGTGGCCGAGGCGCAGAAGCGTGGCGGCGAGGTGGCTTTCATCGACGCCGAGCATGCTCTTGACCCCACCTATGCCCGGGCGCTGGGCGTGGACATCGACTCCATGCTCATTGCCCAGCCCGACACCGGCGAGCAGGGTTTGGAGATCTGCGAGACGCTGGTGCGCTCCGGCGACATCGATGTGGTGGTGGTGGACTCGGTGGCTGCGCTGACCCCCCGCGCCGAGATCGAGGGCGACATGGGCGACAGCCATGTGGGTCTGCTGGCCCGACTGATGAGCCAGGCGCTGCGTAAGCTGGCCGGCTCCATTGCCAAGACCAACTGCATCGTTATCTTCATCAACCAGCTGCGCGAAAAGGTGGGCGTGATGTACGACAACCCCGAGGTCACCACCGGCGGTCGCGCGCTGAAGTTCTACTCCTCCGTGCGTATTGATGTGCGCCGTGTGGAGGCGCTGAAAAACGGTGCTGAGATCATCGGCAACCGCACCCGCGCCAAGATCGTCAAGAACAAGGTGGCGCCTCCCTTCCGCGAGGCGGAGTTCGACATCATGTACGGTGAGGGTATCTCTAAGCTGGGTGAGCTGTTGGACATCGGCGTAAAGCTGGATCTGGTGTAGAAGTCCGGCTCGTGGTTTGCCATGGGCGAGCTGCGGCTGGGTCAGGGCAGAGATGCCGCCAAGGAATTCCTTCGGGACAATCCTGAACTGGCCGAGGAGCTGGAGGAGAAGATCCGCGCCAACGCCTATAAGCTTATGAGCAAGCAGTCCCAGGCGGCCGCCCGTGCCGCCGGCCGCGCGGTGGATGTGAGCGCGGACGACTTTGAAGACCAGGATAATTGACCGTGCGGATCGAGGAACTCAAGCCCTCCAAACGGGTGCCGGGTCGCTGGCTGGCCGTACTGGAGGACGCAAGTATTCTGCGCGTGGGGGAGGGCGAGGTCGTAGACTTCGCCCTCTACGCCGGTAAGGAGCTGACGCAGGAGCAGGCGCAAGCGCTTGCCGCCGCCGCCCGGCGCTCCGGGCTGAAGGAGAAAGCGCTGGAGCTGCTGACCCGCAAGCCCATGTCCCGCAAGGAGCTGGAACGCAAGCTGGCCGATTGGGAGGCCGGGGAGGAGGAGACCGCCGCCATCTGCGACCGGATGGAGGAGCTGGGCTTTCTCAACGATGCTTCTTATGCCGCGCAGGTGGTGCGCCATTACAGCGCCAAGGGCTGTGGGGAGCATAAGCTGCGCGACGAGCTGTACCGCCGGGGCGTGCCCCGTCAGCTGTGGGAGGAAGCCCTTGCCCAGGCGGCTGACCCTGCCGATGCCATCGACGCCTTTGTGCAAAAAAAGCTGGCGGGGAAAGAGCCTGACCGCAAAGAGCTGAAAAAAGTGTCCGACGCGCTGCTGCGCCGGGGCTACGGCTGGGAGGATATCTCTGCCGCCCTGCGCCGCTTTGGCGCACAAACAGAGGATTAAACCGGGAATTGGAGCGATTGTATGTCTTACAAAATAGCATTCATCTCCCTTGGGTGCGCCAAAAATCTGGTGAACGCCGAGCAGATGATGGCTCTGTGCCAGGACGCGGGCTTTACCGTCACCGGTGAGCCGGAGGGCGCCGATGTAGCGGTACTGAACACCTGCGGCTTCATCGACGCGGCCAAGAGCGAGGCCATTGAGAACATTCTGGAGCTGGGTCAGCTCAAGGAGCAGGGAAAACTGGGCAAGCTGCTGGTCACCGGCTGCCTGTCCCAGCGCTACCCGGAGGAGATTTTGGCCGAACTGCCCGAGGTGGACGGTATTCTGGGCACCGGCAGTTATACGGACATCGTCCCCGCCATTCAAAGCGTGCTGGAGGGCGACCAGCCCACCTTCTTTGGGGACATTCACAACACCATTGAGGACGGCCCGCGCATCGTGACCACGCCGCCCTACACCGCCTATCTGAAAATTGCCGAGGGGTGCAG
>JAGBTC010000144.1 GCA_017631545.1 Oscillospiraceae bacterium | reverse complement strand
TGACCGCTGCGGAGTATCTGGCCTTCGAGAAGGGGATGCATGTGCTGGTCATCCTCACCGATATTACCAACTATGCCGAGGCGCTGCGCGAGATCTCTGCCGCCAAGAAAGAGGTTCCGGGCAGAAGAGGCTACCCCGGCTATCTGTACACCGACCTTGCCACCATGTACGAGCGTGCCGGCCGTCAGCTGGGCAAGGAGGGCTCCATCACCATGATCCCCATCCTCACCATGCCCGAGGACGACAAGACCCACCCCATTCCCGACCTGACCGGCTATATCACCGAGGGTCAGATCATCCTCTCCCGTGAGCTGTTCCGCAAGGGTGTCAATCCCCCGGTGGACGTGTTGCCCTCTCTGTCCCGTCTGAAGGATAAGGGTACCGGTGAGGGCAAGACCCGTGAGGATCATTCCGGTACTATGAACCAGCTGTTTGCCGCCTATGCCACCGGCAAGGAGAACAAGGAGCTGATGTCCATTCTGGGCGAGGCGGCTCTGTCGCCCACCGACCTGCTGTACGCCAAATTTGCTGACGAGTTTGAAAAGCGCTACGTGGGGCAGGGGAGTGAGGAGAACCGCTCCATCGAGCAGACGCTGGAGCTGGGCTGGGATCTGCTGAGCATCCTGCCCGCCACCGAGCTTAAACGTATCAAGCCGGAGTATATTGACAAATACCTGCCCAAGAAGGATTAAGGGGGGAATAAAATGCCTTCCGCAACTATAAACCCCACACGCATGGAGCTGACCCGGCTCAAGGGTCGGCTCAAGACCGCCCAGCGCGGCCATAAGCTGCTCAAGGACAAGCGAGACGAGCTGATGAAGCAGTTCATGGACGTGGTGCGGGAAAACCGTGCGCTGCGAAAGCGGGTGGAGGAAGCCCTTGTGCGCGCCCACGGCTCCTTTACCGTAGCCAGCGCCATCATGTCCCCGGAGATGCTGGAGCAGGCGCTGATGTACCCCAAGCAGAGCGTGGAGCTGGACATGACTTTCGCCAACATCATGTCCGTGGATGTGCCGGAATACCATTTCCGCACGAAGAATGACGATCCCTCCCAAATCTATCCTTACGGCTTTGCCCAGACCAGCGGCGAGTTGGACGATGCGGTGACGGAGCTTGCCGGCGTATTTCAGGATATGCTCAAGCTGGCGCAGATCGAAAAGACCAGCCAGCTGCTGGCCGAGGAGATTGAAAAGACCCGCCGGCGTGTCAACGCGCTGGAGTACGTCAAGATCCCCCAGATGCAGGAGAACATCAAGTATATCACCATGAAGCTGGACGAGAACGAGCGTGCCAACACCATCCGCCTGATGAAGGTGAAGGATATGATCCTGAAAGAGGCGATGGAGGAAAAACGCACCCAGACCAGCCAGATGCTTGAGAATTGCGGAAATGCGTAATTTCGCGCGTCTGCGACGGGACTGAACAAAAGAAAAAGACGGTACTGCCAGGAAACGATTCCGGCCGTACCGTCTTTCTTTTTTTGTTGCGTGAAGGGGAGTGAATAATGGCGTTCTTTTTCGTACGGAAAGCAGATATTCTGCAGGAGTATTCCTTATGGTAGCTACTATGTTTCGAGGAAAGTGGAGGATATTCTACAAACATCTGCACAAAAAATTTCACAAAAAAACAGAATTCATCTTTACATTTATGAATCAAAATGTTAAAATACTTTCGGTCAAAGGTAGTGCAAACTGCCTAAATTATTTAGGAGGAAATCGAAATGAAAAAGATTCTCGCAATGGCCATGGCTATGGTCATGACCCTGGGCCTGGTGGCCTGCAGCACTTCTAGTTCCGGTTCCGCTTCTGCCCCCGGTACTGAGAGCGACGCCAAGGTCGTCGTCTTCTGGTACGACGAGTCCGACGTGTATCTGGGTTCCGTTCGTGACGCCATGAACAAGGAGTTTGAGGCTCTGGGCATCACTCCCGACAACCAGTTCGCGGCCAACAACCAGACCACCCAGCTGGACCAGATTAACACCGCTATCGCTGGCGGCGCTGACATTCTGGTCGTCAACCAGGTTACTTCCGGCGCTTCCGATACCGCTGAGGATATCATCGCTGCCGCTGGTGACATTCCCGTTATCTTCTTCAACCGCGCCATTGGCACCGACGGTTCTGACGTGACCGTTCTGCAGGCCAACTCCACCATCGCCTTCGTGGGTACCGACGCTCCCGCCGCCGGCCACATGCAGGGCAAGATGATCGGTGACTATGTGGTTGCCAACTACGACGCCATCGACCTGAACGGCGACGGCAAGATCTCCTACGCCATGATGAAGGGCGACGAGGCCAATGTTGAGGCCATCTACCGCACTCAGTACGGCCTGGAGGACGCCAACATCGTTCTGGAGGCTGCTGGCAAGCCCGCTCTGGTTTACTTCGATGCCGCCAACACCGACTGCTACCAGGTCGACCAGGCCGGTGCTTGGTCTGCTGCGGCTGCCAAGGAGTACATGGACACCAACTTCGTCTCCTACAACGAGGCTAATGGCAACATGATCGAGCTGGTCATCTGCAACAACGACGGCATGGCCGAGGGCGTTATCGCTTCTCTGCAGGAGAAGGGCTACAATGTTGACGGCGCTCACACCGTTCCCGTCTTTGGTGTTGACGCTACCGACAACGCTAAGGCTCTGATCGCTGAGGGTGCCATGACCGGTACCATCAAGCAGGACGCTCAGGGCATGGCCGCCGCTGTCAGCCAGACCGTTAAGGCCGTTGTTGACGGTGCTACCCCCGCCGACGCTCTGGCCGGTCTGAAGGACGAGCGCTTCTCTCTGGACGCTGACTGCGCCACCAAGCTGTATGTTGCTTACGCTCCCTACACCGGCGAGTAAGCTGCTGCACGAATCGTTATAAGACACACTTTGGGCAGCTGTTGCTAAGGCGGCAGCTGCCCATTTCAAACTACGGCACGATGCATGGTAGGGAATGAAAAAAACCGCTACCTGCAAAAAATGGCAGATAGCGGTTTTTCTTATTCACTATCCTGCTGGCGAGATATATCGCCATATGACCAGGTAAGGGAGGAAAGGCTATATGGAGCAGAATGTTCTTCTGAAAATGGAAGGCATCACCAAAACATTCCCCGGCGTAAAGGCATTGGACGGCGTCAGTCTTGAAGTCCAGCGCGGCACCGTCCATGCGCTCATGGGCGAAAACGGAGCCGGCAAATCCACGCTGATGAAATGCCTCTTTGGCATCTATGTCAAGGATGGCGGTCGTATCTATCTGGAAGGCAAAGAGATCAACTTCAAAAACAGCAAGGAAGCGCTGGAAAACGGTGTGGCCATGGTGCATCAGGAGTTGAATCAGGCACTCAAGCGCAACGTCATGGACAACATC
>JAGBTC010000143.1 GCA_017631545.1 Oscillospiraceae bacterium | reverse complement strand
ATGACCAACACCAGCAAAATCCGGAGCATGATCCGGGAAAAGGGCGACATCGATGAGCTGATCTTTGCAGGACAGGGCATCGACAACGGCCAGACGCAGATCCACAGCGAACGCTGAAAAGGAGGAAACGCAATGCCAGGTGATCGTCCCAATCAATAAACCGCCGCAGCGCTGACGAAAGTTCACGCTACGGCGGTTTGATTTTATATAGCAGGCCGGACACCGAGCCCAACAGCAGGGGAGCGGCCGGCGGCAAAGGGAAAGAAGTACGGCCGGACAGGATTGCCTGTCCGGCCGTTGATTTCTTACACCTTGCCGATGTCGGTGCGGTAGTGCATATCCGTCCAAGTGATGGGCTTGGCGGCGGCGTAGGCCTTGGAAATGGCGTCGCTCAGGCTGTCGCCCGTGACGGTGACACCCAGTACGCGGCCGCCGGCGTTGACGATCTCGCCCTTGTCATTGACCTTGGTGCCGGCATGGAATACGGTGGCATTCTTTCCTGCCTCCTCCAGACCGGAGATGGGGTAGCCGCTCTGGTAGGACACAGGGTAGCCGCCGGAGGCCAGCACGATGCAGCAGGCAGCGCCCTTCTTCCACTTGATGTCCACCTTGTCCAGCGTGCCGTCGACGCAGGCCTGGAAAATGTCCATCAGGTCGGTGTCCAGCATGGACAGGATGGGCTGAGTCTCGGGATCACCGAACCGGGCGTTGTACTCCACCACACGGGGACCGTCCTTGGTGAGCATCAGGCCGAAGTAAATCACGCCCTTGAAGGGGCGACCCTCCGCCTTGAGGGCGTTCACCGTGGGCTGGAAAATATTCTTCTCACAGAACGCGGCAACCTCGGGGGTGTAGTTGGGGGAGGGGCAGAACGCGCCCATGCCGCCGGTGTTGGGGCCCTTGTTGCCGTCATAAGCGCGCTTGTGATCCTGACTGGACAGCATGGGAACCAGATGCTCCCCGTCGCAGAAGGCCAGCACGGTGACCTCAGGGCCGACCATGCACTCCTCGATGACCACGGTGGAGCCGGAGGCACCGAACTTCTTGTCCTCCATCATCTCACGCACGGCCTGCTCTGCTTCCTCAACGGTAGCGGCGACAACCACGCCCTTGCCCAGCGCCAGACCGTCCGCCTTGACCACGATGGGCGCGCCCTGCGCGCGGATGTAGGCAAGAGCCTTGTCCAGCTCGGTAAAGGTCTCGTACTTGGCGGTGGGGATGTTGTATTTTTTCATCAGTTCCTTGGAGAACGCCTTGCTGGCCTCAATGATGGCGGCGTTGGCCCGAGGGCCGAAGGCAGCAATGCCCACCGCCTCCAGCGCGTCCACCATGCCCAGAGCAAGGGGATCGTCCGGGGCGACCATGACGAAGTCCATGGCATTTTCTTTCGCCCACGCCACCATAGCGTCCACATCAGTGGCCTTGATGGGAACGCAGGTGGCCACCTGTGCGATACCGGCGTTGCCGGGGGCGCAATAAAGCTCGGTCACACGGGGGGACTGAGCCAGCTTCCAGCAGATGGCGTGCTCACGGCCGCCACCGCCGACAACTAATACTTTCATACTTCGATACCTCGTCAATTAATGATGGAAAAGACGAATGCCGGTAAACGCCATCACCATGCCGTACTTGTCAGCGGTGGCGATGACCTGATCGTCACGGATGGAGCCGCCGGGCTGGGCGATGTACTGCACGCCGGACTTGCGGGCGCGCTCCACATTGTCACCGAAGGGGAAGAAGGCGTCCGAGCCAACGGTCACGCCGGACATCTTGGCGATCCACTCCTTCTTCTCAGCCTCGGTCAGCACCTCGGGCTTGACCTTAAAGGTGTTCTGCCACACGCCCTCGGCCAGCACATCGTCGTGCTCGTCGGAGATATAGATGTCAATGGCGTTATCCCGGTCGGGGCGGCGGATGTTGTCCACAAACTGCAGACCCAGCACCTTGGGATGCTGGCGCAGCCACCAGATGTCCGCCTTGTTGCCGGCAAGCCGCGTGCAGTGGATGCGGCTTTGCTGGCCGGCGCCCACGCCGATGGTCATGCCGTCCTTGACATAGCACACGGAGTTAGACTGGGTGTACTTCAGGGTGATGAGGGACAGGAGCATATCGTTCTTGGCGTCCTGAGACAGCTCCTTGTTGGCGGTGACGATGTTTT
>JAGBTC010000142.1 GCA_017631545.1 Oscillospiraceae bacterium | reverse complement strand
GCTTCGGCGCTGCCTTCCTGGAGCTGCACCCCACCAAGTACGGTGAGGAGCTGGTCAAGAAGATGCAGAAGTCCGGCGCCAAGGCCTATCTGGTCAATACCGGCTGGAACGGCACCGGCAAGCGCATCTCCATCAAGGATACCCGCGGCATCATCGACGCCATTCTGGACGGCTCTATCCTGAAGGCCGAGACCAAGACCATCCCCTACTTCAACCTGGAAGTTCCCACCGCTCTGCCCGGTGTGGATCCCGCCATTCTCGACCCCCGCGACACCTACGCCAATGTGTCCGAGTGGGAGACCAAGGCCAAGGATCTGGCCGCCCGTTTCGAGAAGAACTTCGTCAAGTACACCGGCAATGCCGCCGGCAAGGCGCTGGTCGCTGCCGGCCCCAAGGCCGACTGATCCCCCCTCTCCTCTCTTTGACAGAAACAGCCCCGCATCGCAAAGCGTTGCGGGGCTGTTTTCACCGCTGTCCCAGACAGGAGAGGATGTATTTTTTATACTCCAAAAACCGCGCGGACAGGGCAAAATCCTCTCCCCGGGGCTTCGGCTCGTCAATAGTCAGCACATGGCTCACCGTTCCGGGCTGACCGGTGAGCAGACAGATGCGGTCGGACAGAAGGATCGCCTCGTCAATATCGTGAGTGATGAACAGAGTGGGCAGCTTGATACGCTCCATCACATCCAGATACCAGCGGTGCATGGCCCGCTTGGTCAGGCTGTCCAGCGCAGAGAACGGCTCGTCCAAAAGGGCTGCCTGTCCGGAAAAGAGATAGGTACGCAGCAGCGCCGCCCGCTGACGCATCCCGCCGGACAACTGCATGGGGTACTGCTTCTGCGTCCCCTCCAGCCCAAAGTCGGCAAAGAGTGCATTTGCCTGCGCTCTGGCCTGCTTTTTGTCCACTCCTCGCAGCAATAAAGGCAGGGAAACAGTGTCCTCGATGGTACGGTAAGGCAGCAAAAGATCCTTCTGGAGCATATAGCTCACCTGTCCCGGCCGGCCGGTCACATCCTGGCCGCCCAGCAGCACCTTGCCCTCGTCAGGCAGCAGCAGTCCGGAGATGATGTTGAATAGCGTCGTCTTTCCTACTCCGCTGACACCCAGCAGGCTGACCAACTCTCCCTCTTGCAGGTCGAGGGAAACATGATCCAGCACACCCCTGCCGTCAAAGCGTTTGCTGACTGAGCAAACTTCCAAAACCTTCATGGATCAACCCTCAGGCAAAAATTCATTGGTAAATCCGGCATTGACATCGATAGGGGCAGTCAGCAGCTTATTTTCGTTGAGCCAACGGAAAAAGGCCGCCCAGCGCTCCGGATCAAATTCCCCCCAACGGGCGGCATCCGCAATGTACTCCCCTGCCAGAAATTCCTGACTTGCGTAGACCAGCTCCGGATTGGACTTCAGTTCGGGGGCTGCCTCCATAAGAATATCAGCCGCCGCCTTGGGGTCATCCACGGCAAATTGATAGCCCTTGGACAGGGCGGCAAGGAAGGCCTTGACCGCCTCGGGATTTTGGGCGAGATATGCATCGTTGGCCGCGATAACGGGGGTGTAGAAGTCAAACACCGGGTCAATGTCCGCAAAGGCAAAGTAATCCGTTTCCAGCCCGGCCACCTCACAGGCCTTGCCTGCCCAGGCGTAGAACACCCAGATCGCGTCCACGCTGCGGCTTTCCAGCGCCGAGACCTCGTCGGTGACGGTGGAAGGGATCAGCTCCACCTTATCAAAGTCTCCCCCGTCGGCCTCCATGACCTGACGGATGGTGGCCTTCTCCACATCCAGATCCCAAGTGGCGTACTTGTGCCCCTCCAGACCGGCAGGACGCTCCATCCCCTCTCCCTTGCGAGAGAGAATGCCGGAGCTGTTGTGCTGGATCACTGCGGCAACCGCGGTGATGGGAAGGGGCTGCTCCCCGGCGTAGGCGGGGGCGAGATAATCCTGAAAGGTTACGCAATACTGCGCCTTGCCCGATGCTACCAACAGTTCCGCGCCATCTTCGGGCGGCTGAACGATTTCCACATCCAACCCGGCCTGGTCAAAATATCCATTGGCAAGGGCCACAAACAGGCCGGTATGGTTGGTGTTGGGCGTCCAGTCCAACACCACGGTAACCGATTCCTTCTCCTGTCCACCACCGGAAGCAGGGGCACAGCCAGCACATACCAGCAGCAACGCGCACAGCAGCCACACTGCAATTTGCTTTGTTCTTTTCATATCAGTTCCTCCTGTCATTGGCAATATCGTGTTTTCGGTACGGCATACTCAGCCGCTGGGCAAAGCTCACCAGCGCCATCAGGCCAAGAGAGATGGCGGAAATGAGAAAAATTACGGCAAACATCTTGTCAAAGGCAAACGCTTTTTTCACCCGGGTCATGTACACACCCAAGCCACCAAAACCGCCCAGCCACTCGCTGATCACCGCGCCCACAACACAGTAGGCCGCAGCAATGCGAAGGCCGGAAAAAAACTGCGGCAGCGCGCCGGGCCATTTGATGTAGCGGAATATCTGCCTGCGATTGGCACCCATGGAGCGCAGCAGCCCCACCGCATCCTCGTCCACGCTGGAAAACCCTTCCAGCAGTCCCACCGTCACCGGAAAAAAGGTGGTAAGAACGATCAGAATAACCTTAGGGGTCATCTCATAACCGAACCAAAGCACCAAAAGCGGCGCGATGGCCACTGTGGGCACGGTCTGGGTCAGCAGCAGCACGGGATAAATGGCGCGGCGCAGCACCCGAAAATGATCCATGACCACAGCGAACACGCAGCCAAGGAACACGCCGATGGCAAGGCCGAGAAAGGCCTCCTTCAGGGTGATGACGCTGTGTTCCAGCAGCACATACCGCTCCGCCCAGAACGCCTGCACCACCTGCACCGGCGAGGGCAGCATAAACGCCGGAACCAGCCCGGTTCGGCATACCAGCTCCCAGAGCACAAGCAGCGCCGCCACAGCGGCCACAGCCGGCATTTTACCCTTCATGATGCTTGCTCACCTTGCGCTCGATGCTCAGGATCTCGCCTTCCGGCTCCCAAACCACCTTGATATTGGCGGACACCTTGCTTGCCCCGGCACGCACGGCTACATGCTGACACTCCTTAAGCACATCCATCAGCCGGTCGTAGTCCTCCCCCTCAATAGAAGTTTCGAAAGGGCCAACATAGTAATTCAGCCCCGTGCTTTTGATGTAGTCAATGACCGCATCCACGATGCGGATCAGCTCCTCGTCATTTTTGGCATCGGGCAGCACCTGAATGGCGACACTTGCCTGCATATATAACGCTTCCTTTCATGAAAAAATGCCCCTGCCGGATATCCCGGCAGGGGCATTTGCATCAACACGAAAGCGATTTGCCGCGCGCACAAATCAAAATCATGCAACCATATGCTCCCTACGCCGGCATGACCCGGATCAGGTTCATGGGTCACGGAAAACATCCGCCTCTCAGCCCGTCAATTCGGACTCCCCTTTGTGTTTTGGAGTATACCGCTGTTTGTCCCACTTGTCAAGCACCTTTTTCCGGGGCAGTCGGATAACCGCACAGTGGGGTGTTTGCAAGCACAATTTCCCGTATCCGATCAAACTGCTCCCCGGTCAGCTGCAACTGAGCATCCCCATAGCGCACATAGCCCTGGGACAGATGAATACCATATGAATCGCCAAATTCCGTATCTACCTCGTACTCCGGCAGACAGCGGCAGATCCCTTCGCTGTAGTCCAGCCAGCGCAGCAGATCGGTAAGTGCCACGCTGTCGCCATACATAAAGCTCGTTTCCCACACCACTTCCCTGCCATTCATCTTTCGCAGTGTGGTCTGGTTATTGCCGCAGTAGCCCACTTCTTCGTGGGCTACGATATTGTTCTGCGCTGCACCGGCATGCTCATGGGTTTGGGAGACACTCTGATCGGCCGGGTGTTGGGCGCAGCCTCCCAGCACAAGCAGAACGAGTGCCAGACCCATCAGCCGGTTCACCGGTTTTCCTCCGGCTGCT
>JAGBTC010000141.1 GCA_017631545.1 Oscillospiraceae bacterium | reverse complement strand
TCACCGTCCGCTGTCCGGAGCATCTGCTGACCGCCCTGCCCACCGACCGCCGGCAGGCGCTGCTGGCGGTGCTGGCGCAGGATCCTCGCCCCTCCTACCAGAACGACCCTGACCGGGTGTACGGCATGGGCTTTGCCGGCTTCAATGTGCAATTTACCGTGCAGGAAGATGTACTCACCGTATCCGCCATCGATCCAAGCTGAACGCACACCCCCACCGCGCCCTGTATGGGCCGCGGTGGGGGTGTTTTGTCAATGTTCCGGCAGATAGTCCAACGGATCCACCGTCCGCTCGTCCAGCATCACCTCAAGATGCAGGTGGGAGGGGCGTCCCACCTCGACAATGGCGGTGTCGCCCACCGCACCGATGACCGTGCCGGTGACCACCTGATCTCCCTCCCGCACGGTGGGTCGCTGGGTCAGGTTGTGGTAGCGGCTGACCAGTCCCTGTCCGTGGTCAATGACTACCGTGGTGCCCATCAGGTCGTCCTCATACACCCGGCTCACTGTGCCGTTGCCCATGGCCAGTACCCGCGTTCCCGCTTCGGCGGCGATGTCCACCCCGGAGTGGGTGCGCCAGTCGCCCATCGTCTGGTCATAGGCCAGCACCTCCAGACTGAAGTCGCTGATCACCTCACCCTTCACCGGCCAGGTGTACACCGGCCGCTGGGGAGCGGCGGCCGGCTTGGGCTGCGGCTGAGGCTGGGTGTTTTTGGCGGAAACGACGGGCGGCGGAGTCTGGGACTTGACGGCAGGGGGAACCTCCGGCTCCTGTGCGTCCGGCACGACCACCTGCGCCTGTCCGGTCACCGTCTGTCCGGGATCGTCCGCGCGGTCAATGGCTGAGATGAGATAATAGCCCGAGGCTCCCATGGTGGCGACACACAGGAACAGGACTATGTAAAAGCCCTTTCCCACGATGAAGTCGCCCACCCGCTGCCAGAGAGTGGATCGTTTCATACTTAACCTCCTTGGGGGCTGTATCAGCCCGTTCTATGTCATAGTGTGGACAACGGCGCCGGCTCTTATACCTCGGCACAGGCAAAAAGTTCCGACCACTTATTCCCCAAAAACGACCGTCTGTGCCAAAGGGCTGGACATAGAGCAAAAAGTTCCGTATACTAAATACAAACCACCCGTTCGCCCCAAACATAACGCAAGGAGGTATCCCCATGAAGCAGACCCGCCTTTACAATGTGATTTTTCCCGTGTGGCTTTTGTTCCTCGTCCCCGTGGTGTGGCTGATGGTGATCCCGGCCAACCTGCTCATTGACTGCGCGGTGGTGCTTGTGACCCTGTGCGCCCTGAAGCACGGACAAAAGCGCGCTGTGTTGAAACAGGTCTGGTGGAAGGTCTGGCTGCTGGGCTTTGCGGCAGACTTTGTTGGGGTAGCCCTTTTGCTGCCTGCCATGTTTTTGTCCTCCGTCCTGCCCGACCCGGTGTGGAATCTGGTGGAGCCGGTGATGTACAACTGCTTCCTTTCCCCTGCTGCCTTTGTGTGGACGGGGTTGGCGGTGGCGCTGTCCGGGGTATGTATCTATGTGTTTGACCGCCTTGTCCTTCGCTCCTGTTCACTGCTGTCCCCCCGGCATCAGCATATCCTTGCCCTTTCTCTGGCCGTCATCACCGCGCCGTGGACATTTTTCATCCCCGTTTATTGATTTCTCTGTAATTTTTGGGGTTTTTGGCTTGTAAAACCCAAATGCAGGCATTATAATAGGACTGTTCTGCAACAGGACAGTCCTATTGTTGTAATTACATTGTCTGACGACAAGCTGATGGAGAGGATATTATGGATCGCATTACGATTGCCGCGCTGTTTGCCGACCAGGAGAAGCTGGGCGGTCAGACCGTCACCGTCATGGGCTGGGCTCGCACCATCCGTGATATGAAGACCTTTGGTTTTATCGAGCTCAACGACGGCTCCTGCTTCAAGAACCTGCAGGTGGTCATGGACGCCAACGAGCTTGCCAATTATAAAGAGATCGCCGGCCAGAATGTGGGCGCGGCACTCATCGTCACCGGCACGGTGGTGCTCACCCCCGAGGCCAAGCAGCCTCTGGAGGTCAAGGCGGCCACCATCGCCGTGGAGGGCGTTTCCACCCCCGACTACCCCCTGCAGAAGAAGCGCCACAGCATCGAGTTTTTGCGTACCATCCAGCACCTGCGTCCCCGCACCAACCTGTTCTCCGCCGCCTTCCGGGTGCGCTCCGTGGCCGCTCACGCCGTTCACTGCTTCTTCCAGGAGCAGGGCTTTGTCTATGTCCACACCCCCATCATCACCGCCAGCGACTGTGAAGGCGCGGGCGAGATGTTCCAGGTGACCACGCTGGATATGGAAAATCCCCCCCGTCTGGAGGACGGCAGCGTGGACTGGAGTCAGGACTTCTTCGGCAAGAAGGCCAGCCTGACCGTGTCCGGCCAGCTGAACGCCGAGAACTTCGCCATGGCCTTTGGCAATGTGTACACCTTTGGCCCCACCTTCCGTGCCGAGAATTCCAACACCCAGCGCCATGCCGCCGAGTTCTGGAT
>JAGBTC010000140.1 GCA_017631545.1 Oscillospiraceae bacterium | reverse complement strand
TTCGTCCTGCTCCAGCAGGTGAGCGGTCTGGGACAGATGCTCCAGCAACCTGGGCTGGATGTCCCGCAGGACGGGCATCACCTGATGGCGCATCCGATTGCGGGTGTAATGCATATCCGTATTGGAACTGTCCTCCACATGAGGCAGGCCGAAGGCGCGCAAATAGGCCTCTACCTGCTCCCGATGGGTGGTCAGAAGTGGGCGGATCAGCCCGTCCCGACAGGGGGGAATGCCCGTCAGCCCACGCAGACCGCAGCCCCGGGTCAGGTTGAGCAGCAGGGTCTCGGCGTTGTCGTCGGCGGTGTGGGCGGTGGCGATCACATCGGCGCCAACCTGTTCGGCGACCTGCCGGAGAAAGGCATAGCGCATCTCCCTTGCGGTCTCCTCAATGCCCTGTCGGCCCTGCCGGGCCTGCCCGGCAACATCCCCTGTACCCACGATCAGCTCCACCTGTGGGCAGCACTGGCGCAGGAAGGAGCGCACAAAGGCCTCGTCCCGGTCGGACTCCTCCCCCCGCAGATTGTGGTTATAGTGGGCGGCTACAAGGGTGAAGGGGCGCAGGGCGCGCAAACCGGCCAGCCAGTGGAGCAGACACACAGAGTCCGCTCCGCCGGACACCGCGCACAGCACAGTGCCCCCTTCGGGGATCATGTTCCGTTCCAGCACCAGCGCCAGTGCGCCGGGCAGCGGTGTGCGCGCGTCCACTTAATACTCCTCGCGGGTGCGTTCCAACGTCTGGAAGGTGGTATACTCGGGCACCCACTGCATCTCCACCGTGCGGGTCTCGCCGTGGCGGTTTTTGGCCACGATGCACTCGGCCAGATTGGGGTTGTCGCTTTCCTTGTTGTAATAACCCTCGCGGTAGATGAACATGACGATATCGGCGTCCTGCTCGATGGCGCCCGACTCACGCAGGTCGGACAGCATGGGACGCTTGTCCTGCCGACCCTCGCTGGCACGGGACAGCTGGGACAGGCACAGCACGGGCACATTCAGCTCCTTGGCCATGATCTTCAGCGCCCGGGAGATGTCGGACACCACCTGCTGGCGGTTTTCTCCCGCGTAGGGGCGTCCGCCGGCGGACTGCATCAGCTGCAGGTAGTCGATGACCACCAGACCCAGATCGTCCACCCGGCGGCACTTGGCGTTCATGTCGGCCACGGAGAGGGAGGGGTCGTCGTCAATGAGGATGCGGGTCTGGTTCAGCGAGGCGGCCGCCGCGGCCACCCGATCCCAGTCGTCCTCGGTCAGCTTGCCGGTCACCAGCTTTTTGTTGTCCACAAAGGACTCGCCGGAAATCAGACGCATAGCCAGCTGCTCCCGACTCATTTCCAGCGAGAAAAAGACCACGCTCTTGCCGGAGAACTTGCCCGCGTGCAGCAGGATGTTCAGCGCCATGGAGGTCTTACCCATACCGGGGCGGGCGGCCAGCAGGATCAGATCGGACTTGTTCAGACCGGAGATAGCCCGGTCCAGATCGGACAGACCGGTGGACAGGCCGGGGATGGCGCTGTCGCTGGCGGCCAGCTCGTTGAGCCGGTCATACACATTCAAAATGACGCTGGAGATGGGGGTCAGCCCCCGGGCGGCGCGGCCCTGACGCAGGGCATAGATGCGCTGCTCGGCGGCCTCCAGCACATCGTGGCCGGAGCCGGTGCCTTCCTGCACCAGACCGGTCACTTCGCCGGCGGCCTGTGCCACCTGACGCAGCAGGGATTTATCCTGCACGATGTCCACATACTGCTTGACATTGGCAGAGGTGGGGGTGATGTCCATGAGCTGCAGGATGTAGTTGCGGGAGTTGTTTTCGTCATACACCCCGTTTTTACGCATGGTGTCCAGCACGGTCACCGCGTCGATGGTGGCCGAGTAGCTGAACATGGAATAGATCGTTTCATAAATTTCCCGGTTTTGGCGCAGATAGAAGTCGTCCGGGCGCAGATGCTCCACCACCTC
>JAGBTC010000139.1 GCA_017631545.1 Oscillospiraceae bacterium | reverse complement strand
CGTCACGTTCCTGACCACGGGTAGATACACGAGCGTAGCCGTAGATCATATCAGTCGGCCTCCTTCATCGAGACGCGAATGGAGCCTTCGATCTTACCGCCCTTACCACGGGGCACAACCAGTAGGTCGCAATCGATAGCAGCCAGCATCTCACACATGGTGGAGAGCGGGATGTCCTTGATCTTCTTGTTATTCAGCCTATCCCACAGAGCCGCCTGAGAGATATGCAGTCGATTAGCCATATCGGCATTGCTGACGTTCTTCTCGTTCATGAGAGTCTTGACGATTTCGCGTCCGGTCATGTTTATCACCTCACGAACAGTATAGCACTCAAGAAAACACTTGTCAAGAGTATTCTTGAAGAAAATGAACCTTTTTCTTTTCCGGAATATTTTCGCCACTAACGGGGCGGGACCGGGACGGGCCATATCCCCCACGGGGTACCCGTTGCCGCTCCGCCGGTGTGACCCGGCAGCGCTCGCCCTGGTCGATCAGGTGCGCGGGTGTATGATGTACGGAAAATGCACATTTCCTGCACGTTCTATCAATTCAAGAAAACACTTGAAAAATATTCAAGAAACCGCTTGACATTCAAGAAAACACTTGATATAATGGAGACGTTCAAGAAAACACTTGAAAAGCCGCCGCGAGCTCCTACCCTCGCAACGGCTGCGCACCCTCAACCCATCACGACTAAAGGCGGCCCGTACATTGTACCACAGCCGCCGGAAAAAGGAAAGGCGGTATTTTCACATGATCGCAACCATCAACAGCGAGCGCACCTCCGAAATGAATTGGAACCACAGGAAAGAAAACAAGTTCACCCAGCAGATCACGGGCGTGGCCATCGTGCCCGGCGTAAATGGTATCCCCCAGGTAAAGGAAGCTGTGATTCTCCGCTACTACACGACCGATTCGCGCACCTATGCGTGTGCCTGGCTGCACGGCTCCGGCGACTGGCTCAACGGTTCCGGCTATGCTGGCGGGTACGGCTGGCACCGCCGCAGCGGCGCTGCACAAGCTGCATTTAATGCCGCCGGCGTGACCCTCTCCGAGGACATCGGCGGCCGTGGTGATAATGTCGTAGACGAGGCCGTCCAGGCCATTACCCGCGCTCTCTGGCCCTCTGCCGTTGCTATTTACATCAACCGCGCCCACGCTTGATAGGAGGTGCAGACGATGAACGCCAAGAAATACAAGGCCCTGCGCGGTCAGCTCCGTGCAACCCTTCGCCCCTTGTGGGAGACCTATTGCAAAGCGACCCCTGGCAGCATCATTTATACCGAAGAGCAGATGCACCTTTATAGATGTTTTGACGACGCTTTGCAGATCGGTGCTGCCCAGCTCAAGTGCACCCGCATCCAGGCGGCCCGCATGATCCTGCACGTTTAACCCATACCGGGTGGAGGCTCTGCCCTCCGCCCTATTTCTTTACAGGAGGAATATCAAATGACCATCGAGACCGTATATACCCCCGTACACGATGCCGCAGGCTGGGCCGTTGAGGCCGTCGCTGTAATGTATGCCCGCACCGCAGGCCGCGAGACAAGGCCCATTCTATTCCTCAATGGTCGTCATTATGGCGATGTTTTTGCGACCCGCGATGATGCCCGCGCCTATATCCTCAAAGAGCCCCACGCCCGCCCGCTGACCCCTGCGCAGATCGTCGAAATGGCCCACGGTCGCCGCACCTATGCGGACTATTCTAAAGCCAGTTGGGAGGCCGCGCAATGAACATTTTCAACCGCCGCCCCCGCTACTACATTACGCCCCCCGTTGACCTTCTCACAGACCCACCAGCAGCCCACACAGCCACGGCCTACGATGGGCACCAGCTCGCCGCCTTCCTCAGCAGGGCGGCCCCTTGTGTATTCCGTGGGCATACAATCGCGCCCCAACTCGTACAATACCGGTTCGACCTCTCCGACCCGTTCGACCTACCCAAGATCAACAAAGCCGTTGCGGCCCTCTCTGCCGTGATCCATCGGCCGGTGGAGGTTCTGACCAGCAGTAAAGCGCATTTCGCCCTTGCTATCCCCTCAGAAACCCCGCAAACAGTCCCTATCAAGCGCCCCATTTGTACCCGTGAATTTGACCAGGGGGGAGGCCTGACCACCGCCGCCGGCGTCTGGACGGACTCCACGCCCGCCCTGCTTGACCTCGCAGAAATGCCGCACACCCTCATTGCAGGCGCGACCGGCTCCGGCAAATCGGTGCTCCTGCATTGCCTCATCACAGGCCTGCTATACAAGCACACCCCCGCCACCCTGAAGATGATCATGATTGACCCCAAACAGACAGAATTAAACATGTATACAGGTATACCGCATTTGCTCCGCCCGATCTGCACCCGCCCCGCCGACGCCGCAACACTCCTCGCGGATATGTGCCGCGAGATGGACGCCCGATACAAGGAAATGAAAAAGCACGGCCTGCGGGAAATTGGCAGCCTGTATCCGCCCATCCTGATCGTGATAGACGAGCTGGCCGACCTGATGCTATCGAGCAGAAAAACCGTCGAACCCTACCTTGTACGCCTTGCCCAGCTTGGCCGCGCTGCCGGCATGCATCTGCTGATTGCAACCCAGCGCCCCACCACAAACGTGGTGACCGGCCTGATCAAAGCCAATATCCCGTGCCGCATCTGTTTGCGTGTGGCAAGCTGGCGCGATTCCATGACAATCATCGACCGCAAAGGCGGCGAGCTGCTGCAGGGCCGCGGGGACGGGCTGATTGTGCTTCCCACGTCGCCCACGGCCTACCGCTTTCAGGGGGCGTATATATCCCAGGGCGAGCTCCTGAGGGTCTGCGACTACTGGCGAGGACCGGCGGCGCGGATTAGATAACCGAAAACCACGCAAAAACCCCTTCACCAGATCGGTGGAGGGGCTATTTTCATGCACTTTTTCGGGCCAGTTTTCGCGGGATTTTCGCAAAAATCGCTCTGTCACGGCCCTGTCACGCGATTTTGAGCCCTGTCACGGCTCCGAAGCCTCATCTGTCAGGTATTTCCGGCGGATGTCATCCTCGGTCTGTCCCTGAGCGGAGGTGTTGGGGGTCAGCACGACCTCCTGCTGGTCTGTCATGCCGAAGAAATTCTTGCTGCGGAAGATGTAGGTGACCTGGGGGATCTTACCTTCCGATACCAGATTCGCATCGATTGCGGCCATAATTTCCTTGGCCTTTTTAATCATGCGGGAGCGTGTCACGCCTAATTCACCGTGTTCCCACAGCCTCACGACATCCCTCGTAGTACCCAAACACACGCACAGCTTCTCCCAAGTCGGAATCTCGCCTGTCTCCATCACATGGCTGAAGAACTCGTTCAACCGCTGGGCGCACTCCTCGTCGGTTTTCACCAGGGGCCTGTCATACCAGTACAACACCTCGCAGAGAATCCGCTTGATGTCGTCCCGCTTCACGTCGCTATTGTCCTCCAGGGATGCAGACTTACCGCCCCGCGTCTTGATACCATACGCCCGGTTGGCCGCCTTGGTCGCAATTTCGGTCAGCTTTTTTTCGGTGATCTGCACCCCGCTGCCGGTCGGTTTACGGTGTTTCTTAACCTCGCTCACCCTGTCACGTCCTCTCTCGATAACTAACCGTAGGTTAGCCATTTTCGCAAATTGCTATAACTTCTTCTATATAGGGTATTTTATATATAACTAAATTACCTATACCTAACTTACCTAACTAATCCCGATATATCGGGAAAAAAGACTAACTTCACCCTAACCCGACCCTAACTTTGGGCGAAAATGCCTAACCCGTAAGGGGTCAAATGGGTATCTCAGAGGCCAAAGACAGCCCATCGTAGACGACTTTGTTCTGCGGACGGAGGACAGCGCCGTACATCTCCGGATGACCGGCCATGTTCTTCGCAAAGGTCTTCGAGCTCATCACCTTAAACCCGTTCGAGTTCGCCCACAGCTTGTAAGCCCCGTACAGCGTCTTGAGGCTCACACGGGCCTTCTCGTCACGCTGTGTCCGTTCATGGAGGAACTGCAGCACCACGTCGTTGTCACGCTCGTACCGGGCCACAACCTCCCGCATCTCCACGCTCATCCGCAGCCCGTTGCGCTTGTACCGCATGTACCCACGCAGTAGCCACATGAAGATACCCTGCATGGACTCCGGCTGCTCGAACAGTGTCTTGAGGTCCTTGTCCTGCTCGTCCTTCCCAAAATGCCGGTTGAACTCCACCACATGGATGCGCTCCGAGGCGAAGATGCTCTTGTCCGATACGGAGGGGAGGTCGTTGCAGGACAGCCAGAGGGTGAACTGCGGCTTGAAGGTCGTGGGGGCGGAGTACAGGGCGCGGGCCGTGATCGCCTCGCCGCCGGTCATCTGCTTGATGGCTTCTTCATCCAGGCGTCCATACTGATTGCTCTCGCTCATGGTCACAAAGCGCTTACCCTTGAGGTTTGCCAGCATCGGATCGGCAGCGCCGCTGTCACGGCTCCGGCCTGTCTGGCAGATAATTGCCACGGGGCTGACGGCGGCGTAATCGCCCAGGAGATGCTGCACGGTATTGAGCATCGTGGACTTGCCGTTGCGGGTGGTCTTGCCATGGAGAATGAACATGCACTCCTCGTTCGCCATGCCCAGCATCGAGTAGCCCAGGGCTCGCTGGAGGAAGTCAGCCTTGTCGGCGTTGCCCTCTGTCACCTCATCGACGAACTGCTCCCAGCGTTCGCAGCGGATGTCCTCGCGCACCGTGTGGGAGAAGTTGGTCTGCATGGTCAGGTAGTCCTCCGGGTTATGCTCCCGGAAGCGCATCTTCCGCAGATCGTAGGTGCCGTTCAGGCAGTTGATCAGGTAGGGGTCATTGTCAAAGCGGGCGAAGGGGATGCAGCACTCACTCTCTGCATCCCGGATCACCCTGTCACGGAATCGCCGGTCGCCCATGCGGTTGACGAACTCCAGGTAAGCCTTGCGCTTGTCCTCGTCGGCGATCTCCCAGCAGTACAGGCCCATCAGGCGGACGAACTCCTTCATCTTCTCGGCCACCAGCAGACCGCCGGCGTCACGCCGCCATGCGCCCTCGGAATAGGTGAACCAGCTCTTGACCTCCGGGCAGTAACGGATGGTATCACCGTAGCACTCGGAGAACAGCTCCGCCATGCCCATCTCGTTCCACTCGTAGCCCGTGGACGTCCAGTCGAATTGTTCGGGCTGACGGGACTTGATGTAGTACATGATGGAGGACAGCCGCTCGTCCATCAGAGCCCGTCCATCTTTGAATGTGAACAGCTCGTCCGGCGTTGATTGCTTGTCCACTTGTCACACCTCCAGTATCTCAGGTATTTATCGGATACGGTTCCATTTCACGGTACCGTAGGGGAAATAGGTGTACATCGCCAGCTTGGCGGAGAGGAGGGAACGACAGTTGTACCGCTCGAACTCCTCGAAGCATTGATCGCCTACGACCAGCTCGATGACCAGATTCCAACGCCCGTTGTAGCGGTAGATGGTCGCCTCGTAGGTCTGCTTCCCACGCTGGCAGCGGTAGTACAGATGGTCCTTCATCCTGTTACCTCCGGTACAATGTCGAACAGCTTCCGGGCGTTGTCCTGCAACACCTGATACAGGCCGTGGGTCAGGCGCTCCACGACCTCCTCTTCCTTCTTCTCTTCCAACTCGATGCCGTAGTGGTAGAAGATACCGTGCAGCACCTCGTGGATCAAAGTCTGACTCATTTGCTGGTGCCCCTGATTGGGGTTCAAGTTGATGTAGGACTTGTCAAATTGGATCTGTCCGCGCAGCATGGTCTCCCCGTCGTTCAGACCCTCTCGGATCGCCACGAGGTAGTCCACGCCCGCGATGCGGACTTCACTGGGGATTTTCAACACAATCATCCTTTCGTATCGTATTCGACGGCGTAGCCTTCGCGGAGGGATTTACGCACGTCAATCAACCGCTGATTCTTCGAGCCGCGCCATGGCAATTCCAGTGTCCGCTGACTCTCGATAAACGGCCCTTCGACCAGCACATCGACCTCTCGAATGAGGGACAGGGGGCAGATATCAAGGGTCCCCTCGATGGTTTCCCAGGTGTACCCCGTGTAGCACCATACGTTCAGTCCGCGCGAGTGGGCGAGAAGCGCGAGTACATAACACTGGGTGCTCTGCATGAAGGGCTCCCCGCCGGACAGCGTAATGCCGTCCAGCAGGGGGTTCTTGTCTATCATGGCGACGATGTCCCTCGTGTCCATCAGAGTGCCGCCGGTGGGGTCCCACGTTTCCGGGTTGTGACAACCCTTGCAATGATGAGGACAGCCCTGAAGAAACACGGTTAAGCGGAGTCCAGGGCCGTCGACGATGGAGTCCTCACTGATCCCCGCGACCCTGATCCTCATGTGCGGTATCCTCCTTCTCGCGTGATTTCCAGCCGTAGGTGAACAGCGCCGCAAACAGGACGATCCACCATTTACCGAAGAACATAGCCAGGGCGGTGAAGCAGACGATGATCGCGATGTTTGTCACAGCCCAAATCAGGAAGTAACTCATTTCCACCACATCTCCTTCGGAAGTTCAGCCCACGCATCGACCTCGATAACGTACTTCGGATCACGATCCTGGTCGAAAGCATTGAATGCGTCGTGCCGTTTGCTGTAGTGTATCACTCCGTATGCGTCGGATGCCGTAGCATGATGCACTAAGTAATTTCCAGATTGAGGCGGCTTCCTCACGCTACAGGGCGTGAAGGTGATTTGATACCCCTCGCTACGCCTGTTCCATGCCGCGACCGCCTTTTCAATAAGCGCTTCGTCGGTCGTCGCCCATTCGGGCAGGGGAAGATCAGGGCGAAGCCTATGCTCGTTCATAACCTTGCCGCCGGCAGTGCCGCCGCGAGCGTGACATACATTGCAGCGAACGGAGAAGGTGTGAAGCTCCACCCTCATGTCCAGCCCATTGTGGCCGACCAGCTTGGATTTACGATCAAGGGAGAGACGCTTGTCCTCTCCGCAATAGGGGCAGGGGATCAGTGTATGCTCGATGTCACGGAACCGCCTCACTTGCTCACCCCCGCCCGCGGCTTGGGGTTTCCGCAGCTCTTCGCCCCTTCCGGGCAGTGACCGCGCACACAGCCGGGGCCGGCATCCCAGAACAGGGCAGAGGCCTTTTCCGCACATAGGGCGAGCATCTGATTCGCCAGGTCGCGGATTTCCCATTGAGCGCGTTCACAGCAGCGCAGGGAGAAGAAATGCCGCAGCTCGCGGACGTTCATCGTCACCATCAGGCGGCACTGCACACCCTGGGGGATGACGTAGCGGGCGTCCTCGTCGGGCACGCCGCACTTCACCATGTCGCAGAAGGTGTCGTAGCACTCGTTGCAGCGCTTGAGGTAGGTCAGCTCGAAGCCGCGCTCCTTGATCTTCGGGGGCACGATCCACTCCGGCTCCACGCCGCAGTAACGCTGGCTCTGCGCGGAGAAGCTGGCGAGGCGGTGACGGGTGATCTGTGCCAGCAGTACACGGCTCACGTCTTCCACCAGGAAAGTGAAGGTGCAGTGCTCCGATACGCTCTCATGGCCGGAGCCCATT
>JAGBTC010000138.1 GCA_017631545.1 Oscillospiraceae bacterium | reverse complement strand
GGTCTCCCCTGCCGCCATGGGCACAGGGCTGGGGCGGCAGTTTCTCGCCTTTTACGAGGACTACGCCCGCCAACAGGGTTGCCCTTTCCTGCGTATCGATACGAACGAGCGTAACACTTACGCCCGCGACTTTTACCGCCGTTTGGGCTATCGGGAGGCCGGTATTGTTCCCTGTGTGTTCAACGGCATCGGCGGAGTGCGCCTGGTATGTCTGGAAAAGACCCTTTAACCTTGCATTCCCACCGGTTGACCGCTATAATTAATACAACAACAGTTCAAGAAGGAGTGTATTTCTTATGAAGAAGATCATCACCGCCCAGAACGCCCCCGCCGCGCTGGGGCCCTATTCCCACGCGGTGTCTACCGACGCACTGGTATTCACCTCCGGTCAGTTGGGCATGGATCCTGCCACCGGAACGCTGGCCGGCGAGGGCATCCAAGCCCAGACCGAGCAGGCGCTTGTCAATGTGGAAAATGTGCTTGCCGCCGCCGGCCTGACCTTTGCCAATGTGGTCAAGACCACCATTTTCCTCACGGATTTGACCGACTTTGCCACGGTAAACGGTATCTATGCCTCCCGCTTCCCCAGCGAGCCTCCCGCGCGCTCCTGTGTGCAGGTGGCAGCGCTGCCCGCCGGCGCCCGCATCGAGATCGAGGTCATTGCCGCCCGATAACTCCATAAAACAGAAAATGCAGAGTTGATTTTACATCAACTCTGCATTTTTTATGCTCTGGGATGGGCTTTGTTGTACACGCTTTTCAGCTTCTGATTAACCAGCTGGGAATAGATCTGGGTGGACGAGATATCTGCATGTCCCAGCATCTCCTGAATGGAGTGCAGGTCGGCGCCGTTCTCCAGCAGATGGGCGGCAAAGGAGTGGCGCAGGGTGTGGGGAGTGATCTCCTTACGGATGCCAGCCTTTTCCTGATAGAACTTCACCAGCTTCCAAAAACCCTGCCGGGACATTCCCTCGCCGCTCATGTTGACGAACAGCACATTCTGGCTGGGATCGAGTACCAGCTGGGGACGCACTTTGTTCAAATAGTCGCTCAGCGCCCGGATGGCAGCGGGATACAGGGGAATCACACGCTCCTTGCCCTTGCCGGGACAGCGCAAAAATCCGCCGTCCAGATTCAGGTCGGTCACCTCAAGGGCGATCAGCTCGCTGACGCGGATGCCGGTAGCGTAAAGCAGTTCAAGCATGGCGCGATCGCGGTAGCCCTTCAGATCCGTGCAGCTGGGCTGCTCCAAAAACAGCTCTACCTCCTTGCCCGTCAGGATCTCGGGCAGTTTGCGCTCCACCTTGGCGGTGGTCACACCGTGGGCCGGATTGCTGCCGGCATAGCCCGTTTTCTGTAAACAGGCATAAAAGGACTTGATGGATGCCATGGCACGAGTGACCGTGGCGGCCGATTTGCCCGCACGGGTGAGAAACTGGGCATAGCGCTCCACGTCACCGGGCAGAACCTCGGTCAGCGGGATCTCCTTACGTTCCATCGCGCCGGCAAACTGCTGCACATCACGCATGTAGGAGCTGACCGTATTGGCTGACGCCTTTTTTTCAGTTTTCAGGTACTGCTCGTATACACGCAGAAGTTCCATTTTGCCAACAAACTCTCCTCAAAACAGGGACAACGCCCCGTTGATTAATTTCAACAGCGCCGGTACGCAGGCGTATTCCACGCAGGCGCACAGGACGACCAGCAGCACGCACAACGCGCAGCGCCGAAGATATCGGCTGCTATAAGGGGAAGTCCACTTCCCTTTTCCCCGGCCACGGGCAATAACGACGGCAGCAGGAAGACCCTGTGCCCCAAGGGCGAAGAGTGCGGGCAACCAAAGCAGCGCAGGCAAGCCAAAAACCACCACCGCCGCCCACAGGCCGACTGCGCCCCACAGACGGTAAAACACGCCCACCGCATAGCAAAGCACAAAGCCCCGACACACGAACAGCACCGGCAAGCCAAACACGCCAAGGGCGGAAAACCCCAGCAGCAGCGCCGCCAGACACCACAGACCACAGCTGCGCAGACACAGCCAAAAGCCCGGACGTACTCCAGCGGAGCAGACCGCGCTTACGCTTTGACGCACCAGCCCCTGCTCGTCTTGAAAAAGCCCCGCTGTAATACAGCCGGCCATACTGCCAAGCAGAAACAGACCACCCAGTACAAGCACCGCCGCGCTGTTTCCCGACAGCAAATCCACCCGCAATTTTCTCCCCTTGCTCACGCCGATCACCCCGGGCTTATCCTATGAATGAGCGGAAAAAAATAGACCTCCGACAGAAACAATCGCCCTTCGGAAGTGCGGTGTAGATATACTATACCCTCTTTTTTTCTTGAAAGCAAGGCGTTTTCAGCCGATTTCGAATTTTTGTCGATTATGTCAATACTTTATGTCAACAATATTATGTTAACCCATGCAACGAAGCACACGCATACAACGGGGCGGCGTCAAGATATAGAAAACCCTCCCTGTTCCGATACCTAAATATGGGAACAAGGAAGGTCTTTCGATTACGAAATGTATAATTACTATCTGTATACCTCTGTTAGCAACAACCTGCCTCCACGGGTTTTTTCGGTCATTCTGCCCATAATGTTCCGGGGAACGCACGCCCCTATCCCCTACCCCACCTGCGTCAGCGGCGGCGTTTTTTTCCGGATCGCCGCAGCAACAGGCCGGCCACCCCACCGCCGCACAGGCAGCAAGCAAGGATCATTCCGCCCCCGGCAGCATTCGGTGCCTTTTGATAGAGCAGCAAACTAATGCTCAGCAGCAGAAGAAACATCATCACCCCTGCCGCCGCACCGTTCAACCGGGCGGCGCGCGCGCCCACTTTTTTCATGGTATATCCGCCGCCGACAAAGGCGCCAATCAGTGCTGCCGCCGGCGCGGAATATTCGCCTGCCGCAACAGGAAGCACACCCACAAAGCACAGCAGCGCCACCAATGCCTGCAATACCAGTGCACCTACCGCACCCATCGTGCCCCCTTGCAGCATGGCCGTCACGCTGTGCAGCCACGGACTTGCCTCCTGCCGTTTTTGTGCTGCGGTCATAAAAAAGCCACCCCTTCCGCCATCGCTTTTATCAAAGCATATGCGAACGGGGTGGTTTTCATGCCGCAACTTACTTGTCGGAAATCTCAGTGCCGATGGAAGAGATGCCCCACTTGGTCAGCTCGATACGCACGCGGTCGGCGCCTGTTTCGATGACGACAGTGTTCTCCTTAACTGCGCAGATGGTGCCAACGATGCCGCCGATGCTGGTGACTTCGTCACCCACGCTCAGCGAGCTGCGCATAGCCTGCACCGCCTTGCGTTTCTTGTTCTCAGGGCGGATCATGAAAAAGTACATGAGCGCGAACATGAGCACAAGAGGCAGAAGCATTGTAATATCACCCATAATGTTGATTCCTCCAATTCTTGTCAATGTATCGGTCTGTTGCTGTATCAGCATGTATTATATCTGCAAATGCTTTTATTTGCAAGTGTTTTCGTAAAAACCTTATCGCAATTGCTGACCCGGCCAGCACTATTGCTTGAATGGTGGTGTTGTGTAAGGAATAAAAAAAGAACGATACCGAATTTATGTTCGGCATCGTTCTTTTTTATTTAATCGAAATCAGATCTTTCCGTCGCAGCCCAGAACATTGATAAGCTTGTCCTTGACCATCTCCTTGATATTGGCGCGGGCGGGCTTGAGATACTCGCGGGGGTCGAACTTGTCGGGGTGCTCCGCGAAGAACTGACGAATGGTGCCGGTCATGGCCAGACGCAGGTCGGAGTCGATGTTGATCTTGCACACGGCCAGCTTGGCTGCCTGACGCAGCTGCTCGGCGGGCACGCCCACAGCGTCGGGCATATTGCCGCCGTTGTCGTTGATCATCTTCACGTAGT
>JAGBTC010000137.1 GCA_017631545.1 Oscillospiraceae bacterium | reverse complement strand
TTCCCCGTATCCCTTGCTCAATCCCTTTACGGTGAGCACCTCGTCCCCGTGGAACTCCCGCTGGCCAAAGCCCATCTCCAGCCGGCGGTCTTTGGTGGGCCGATCCACAGTACGCATACGCTCGATGCGCTTTTCCATGGATTTGGCGCGCTTGAAGGTCTTGTCCATGCCCGAGTAAGCCCACACGCGCAGCTGCTCAGCAGCCTTTTCCAGCTGCTCGATCTTGGCCTGCTCCTTTTCAAACTGTTTGAGCTTTTCCTCGTAGCGCCGCTCCTTTTCCACGGCGTAGAAACTATAATTTCCGGCGTAAAATTCTGCCTTTCCGTCCTGGATCTCGATGACGCGGCTGACTACGCGGTCGAGGAAATAGCGGTCATGGGAGATGGCAAGCACCGTCCCCTTAAACCGGGTCAGATACTCCTCCAACCACTCCACCGCATGCAGATCCAGATGGTTGGTAGGTTCGTCCAGCAGCAGCACATCCGTGTCCTCAAGAATCAGTCGGGCCAGATTGACCCGGGTCTTTTCCCCGCCGGACAGGGCATCAAAGGGCTGCTCGCGCATGGTCTGGGGAATGCCCAGACCGTTGCACACCTTATTTTTGCGCGTGTCGGTATCGTAACCGCCCCCTGCTTCAAAGGCGGTGGTCAGACTGTCATACCGGCGCAGAAGGGCGCTGTCGCTTCCGCTTGCCATCTGCATGGTCAGCTGCTCCAGCTCCCGTTCCATTTGCTTGAGACGGGCAAAGGCGGTGTCCAGCACATCCTCCACCGTAAAGTGGGCAGGATACACCGGGATCTGGGAGATCAGACCCAGCCGACGGCCGGGGGCAATCATCACATCCCCTTCGTCATAGTCCACCTCGCCGGTGAGGATACGAAACACGGTGGTCTTTCCGCTGCCGTTTTTGCCCAGCAGCCCCACCCGTTCTCCGGTATCCACCTGAAAGGAAAGGCCGTCCAATATTCGGCTGCCGACCTCGTACTCCTTGACAAGGTCTTTGATTGAAATCTCGATCATAGCATTTGCTCTTTCCCGGGAAGGTTCCCGGCATTATTCTTCCGTAGTGATCTGCTTAAGGTAGTCCACCAGCTCCTCCATGGCCATACCGCGGGAGGCCTTGACCAGCACGGCACAATCCGGTCGAAGCTGCTGCTTGAGCACCGGGATGGCGCTGCCCTTGTCCGGACAGCGGAACACGGCGGGAACGCCGGCCCTTTCGGCGGCGTCGGCAATATGGACGGCAAGCTCGCCCACCGCCACAAGACAGTCCACGCCGCAGCGTCCGGCGTACTCGCCCACACCTGCGTGGAGCATGGGCGCAAGGCTGCCCAGCTCAAACATATCGCCCAGCACCGCCATTTTATAGCTGCTGCGGCTGTCCGAAAGCACACCAAGCGCCGCGCGCATGGATTGAGGGTTGGCGTTGTATGCGTCGTCCAGAATGGCGATGTTATTCCCCCGGCGCAGCACATTCATACGCATTTTGGTGGGACGAAACTGGGCAATGCCCGCACAGATCTGCTCCGGAGTAAGGCCAAAGCGGCGGCCCACAGCGGCGGCAAAGAGCGCAGGATAGATCATGTGCCGCCCCGGCGCGGGAACGGAAAGGGCCAGCGGCCCTTCGGGGGTATGGGCAGTGAACTCCAGCACTCCTTCTCCTCCCCGGATATCCCGGGCACGGAAGGAGCAGTTCTCCCCTTCGCCGCAGGTTAGCGTTTCAAAGGGCAGCGTACCCGCCACATCGGCCAACAACTCGTCATCGCCGTCCAGCACGGCAACCCCTTCCAGCTTGAGATAGCGGAAGATCTCGCACTTGGCCTTGAGGATATTCTCCCGGCTGCCCAGATTTTCAATATGAGCATCGCCAATGTTGGTGATGATGGCCATATCGGGGCAAGCTGCCCGGGCCAGATACTCGATCTCCCCGGCCTGACTCATGCCCATTTCGATCACCGCGATCTCGTGGCTGCGATCCAGACGCAGCAGCATCAGGGGCATACCCTCCCGGCTGTTCAGATTCCCCTCGGTCTTAAGCACCTTGTACTTGGTAGAAAGTACCGCCGCCACCATGTCCTTGGTGGTGGTCTTGCCCACGCTGCCCGTTACTCCGATGAGAGGAATGGGGAATTTGGTACGGTAATAGGCGGCCAGATCACGCAGTGCGCGCAGAGGGCTTGCCACCTTGATATAGAATTTTCCGGGCAGATAGCTCTCCCGCTCTCGGGCGGTGAAACAGCCCGCAGCCCCCTGCTCCAGTGCCTTGTTGATGTAAGCATGGCCGTCAAAGCGCTCTCCGGTCAAGGGGACAAACAGCTCACCGGGGCGGATGGTGCGGCTGTCGGTGCCAACCCCGTCCACGGGGGCATTCTCGTCGGTAAACGCACCCAGCAGCGTTCCGCCAACGGCGCGCACAACCTCACCAACGGTTAATTGTTCCATGTCTGCACTCCTTTTTCACGGGCCTGCAGCGAGGCCATAATGATCCGCTCGCACAGCTGGCCGTATTCAATACCGGCCGCCGCCGCCTCCTGGGGGACAAGACTGGTGGGAGTCATGCCGGGCAGGGTGTTGATCTCCAGAAAATAGGGCGTTCCGTCGGGCGTAATGATAAAATCCGCCCGGGAATAGACACTCAGCTCGAGCGTACGGAACACCGCCTGCGCGCCGGCCGCCATGCGGCGTTCCCATTCCTCGGGGATATCCGCCGGACAGACCTCCTCGGCCGCACCGGCCTGATACTTGTTTTCATAGTCATAAAAGCCCTGCTTGGGAATGATCTCGATAGCAGGAAGAGCCTTGCCCTCCAGCACAGCCACAGAGAACTCTCTGCCCTGCACGAACTGCTCCAACACGGTGCGGCCGCCCAGCTGACGGCTTTGTTCCAGCGCATGACGCAGCTGCTGCTCTGTGTGGGCAATGTGAACGCCGATGGACGAGCCGCTGGCCAGCGGCTTGACCACCACGGGCAGCGCAGTACGGGAAACGATGGCGTCCAAATCCTCCCGGGCGCAGTCCACCGTCTCCCACGCAGGGGTGTGTACATCCGGGTGCGCGGCCACCAGCCGCTTGGTCAGATCCTTATCCAGCGCGATGGCATTGCCCAGATAGCCAGCACCCGTGTAGGGGATACCAAGCAGGTCAAAGGCCGCCTGTACGCGGCCATCCTCCCCGCAGGTGCCGTGCAGCGCCAGAAACACGCAATCGGCCATCGCGCACAGCTCCAGCACGCCGGGGCCGAACTGGCTGATGGAATCGCCCCGACGGGCGGCCTTGACCTGGGCAAGGTCGGGCGCCTGAGCGCCCACCCGAGCGTACTTCTCCGGGATGGGCGCGTCAAACAGCTGCTCGGGCCGCTCCACCCCCGTGTCCTGAATGCCAAAATACATATCCACCAGCGCCGCCCGGTGTCCGCGCTGACGCAGCGCCTGACAAACCTTGGCTCCGGAGGTCAGGGAAACATTGCGCTCCGGGCTCAGTCCGCCCGCCAGAACAACAATTTTCATCATACAAATACACCTCAAAACCGTATACTACCTCAGTTTACGCACTATCATGTTATTTTAGCACATTTTTCCCGAATACTCAATGGCGTAATCATATTTTCGACAGAATTTCCCGCCCGAGGTATACTGCACCAATTCCCCACCGGCACATAGAATGATGCGGAAGCGCAAACCCATTCCACTTTCAAACAGGAGGTAATCCATATGCCAGAAAAGGTCGTACCCGGCCCTGTGACGGACGACGTCTGCATCCGGGAAGCCGTGTGCATACACACAAGGAAAATCATGGACTCGTGCCGGGACAAAGATTGTATTGAGGACCTGCGCGTGTACCTCACCCGTGCCTCTCAGGAGGTGCTTGAGCACGCCCAATGCGTCAAGGCAGGCAGTGCCCAGCTGCTGCACGCCTACATCAATGTAGAGCCGGTTGGGTTCAACCGCGGATTTTACACCGTAGATGTGCGCTACTACTACCGCATCACGGCCGACGCCTTTGTGGGCGCGGTGCGGCCGGTGGAGCTGTGCGGTCTTGCGGTGTTTGACAAGCGCGCCATTCTCTTTGGCAGCGAGGGCAGCGCCAAGACCTTCTCCTCGGATGTGTGCAGCGCGGAAAACGCCTGCTGCGTGGACGCAGGTCTGCCCACCGCGGTGCTGGAGGCGGTGGACCCCATCGTGCTGAACCTGAAGCTGGTGGAGCTGTGCCAATGTCCGCCCTGCCCCTGCGAGGTGGCCGATGTGCCCGTAGGCGTGTGCGCTGCCTTTGGCGGTGATCTGGTTCTCACCCCCCAGAGCCGGCAGCTGCTGGTCAGCCTCGGCCAGTTCTCCATCCTGCGGCTGGAGCGGGACACCCAGCTGCTCATGCCCGCCTACGACTACTGTATGCCCGACAAGGAGTGCTCCTGCAGCAGCGAGGATGATCCCTGCGAGATCTTCCGTCAGGTGCGCTTCCCCGTGGACGAATTCTTCCCCCCCAACAGCTCCTGCCCCTGCCCGGACAGCTACCGGGACTTCCGTCCGGGCTGCCGCTGATTCCTTTTTCCGCTGTCCGCGTTATCGCGGACAGCTTTTTTTGCCCTGTACTCTTGTCCTTTTGAACAATTTCGCGTATAATAGAGAAAATCGGAATGCAAGGAGGGGTCGGCGTGGCTCCCGTTGGATACATTCAAAGCGATCTGGACCTGAAGCTGCTGGTCCTGTATATCATGGATCGGGTGGCAGGCCCGTTCTCCTTTTTGCAGCTGCTGGATCTGGCGCTGCTGTGCGACAGCGGCGTGAATTATTTCCCTCTTACCCAGGCGGTCAGCCATCTGGTGGAGACCGAACACCTCACGCTGGAGGGAGAACACTACTCTATCACCGAAAAGGGGCGGCGCAACAGCCAGATCTGTCAGGACAGCCTGCCCTACTCCGTGCGCCGCCGGTGTGACGAATTTCTGGTCGGCATCAATGCCCAGCTGCGCCGGGACGCCCAGATCCGCGGTGAGCTGATCCCCCGGGAGGACGGCACCTTCACCGTTCATCTGGCCGTGGGTGACCAGGCGTGTACCCTGATGGATCTGCAGCTGCTCGTCCCCACCCGGGAGCAGGCACAGGCACTCATCGCCCGCTTTCGTAAGCAGCCCGAGCAGATATATTCCCAGCTGAGTGAGCTGCTGCTTGATCCATCCGCGCCGAACAAGTAAACACACAGGACGGACATATCGTGATGTGTCCGTCTTTTTTTGTCTTTTCCTTTGACAGCCCATGTGTGCGGTGGTAGAATCCCCTTGAAATCATTCCAAAACGGAGGTCGATCACGATGGATAAAATGCTGCAGGCCGTACAGGCACATGAGGAAATGATCCTCGCCGCCTAACGCGATATCTGGAAGAACCCCGAGCCGGGCTATCGGGAGTGGAAGACCCTCGCCTTTATGAAGGAACAGTTTGATCAGCTGGGATATACCGTCACCGAGGTGGGCAACAT
>JAGBTC010000136.1 GCA_017631545.1 Oscillospiraceae bacterium | reverse complement strand
GTGTCCGCCGCCGTAGACGGCATCCGGGTGGCGGAGGCAGTTGCGACAACAAAATAACCGAGGAAACCGAAGGTTTCTTCCAAATCTTAAAATGCAAATTCAAGTTGGTGGACGCTGTGGTTGGCGCGTGCTATCCTGAAGGCGAACCGGGGAGCTGACGGACATAAAATGCGTTGACACCCCCGGGAAAATATGTTAAAATATTAACAACAAAGTGCCGATAGATAAGGAGGCAGCGCGATGCGGATTCCCAGCAATGAATTTGTACCGGTTCAAATTGGGTTGAGCAACGATCCCATGATCCTGAAAAATATGACCGAAGCCAGCAAGGGAAGCCCCATCAAGGGGGGCTTCAGGCTGCTGGCTGGCTATCTGCTGGTGCTGGCCGCGCTGGTGGGGCTGATGACGCTGTATCGGGTTTTGTTTCCACAGCCAGCCGCTTTTGACGAAGTAGAGAACACCTTTATCCTGCGGATGGTCAATGAAGTCCTTCCGGAGCGGCTGCATATTTCTCAGATGGAAGCCTGTTATCAGGATAGTACCCATTACTATACGGTGGAGTTCCGTGTGGGGGATGACCCGAATGTGGAGCGGTGGGTTTACTACGGCGGCACCCTTGTGGACGGTGTCTTTAGCCCGGAAACTGCGGCGCCGAAACTGCGTGCTGAGTACGAAAGCGCCCGAACGGAGGGAGAGCAAAAGGTCTATACGCAGACTGAGATCGACAGTGCGCTTGCGTCCATCTATCAGTTCTATGAGAAAAACGGCCAGCTTCCGGAATAAAATACGGCAAATGAAAATCCCCTCTCGCTACGCGAGAGGGGATTTTGCTACGGGCTCAGTTTCGGCTGCTGCGCCGGGTGAGCAGTACCAGCCGCAGCAGCTGCAGCAGGCTGGAGGCCACCGCGGCCACATAGGTCAGCGCGGCGGCGGACAGCACTTTTTTTGCGCCGCCCAGCTCGTCGGAGGACAGGATGTGACCGTCCCGCAGCGCCGCCAGCGCCCGGCGTGAGGCGTTGAACTCCACCGGCAGTGTGATCAGCTGAAAGAGCACCACAAAGGAAAAGAGGAACACACCCGCCCGGGCAAGCCCCACACTGCCCATCAGGATGCCGATGAGGATCAGCGGCCAGGAGAGCTTTGCGCCGAAGTTGGCCGCCGGTACGGACAGGGAGCGCAGCTTCAGGGGGAAGTAGCCCTGTGCGTGCTGAATGGCGTGTCCGCACTCATGGGCGGCCACGCCCAGCGCGGCCACCGAGGTCTGCCCGTACACGCTGTCGGACAGACGCAGTACCTTTTCGTTGGGGGAATAGTGGTCGGTGAGGTTGCCCTTGATGCGCTCGATACGCACATCGGTGATGCCGGACAGGCGCAGAATGCTGGCGCATACATCCTCGGCCGTCAGATGCCGGGCGTTGAGGGTGCGGCTGAATTTGTGAAATGTGCGGCTGACATTGGACGAGGCGATCATGCAGATGACCGCGCCGATCAGAACCAGATAATAGGTGGGATCCCAATAAAACATACTGTGCCTCCATAACTTGCAATGGTGGGTTTAGTATACCACGCCGGACAATAAAAAACAAGCAAATGGGGAAGGGCGGACGGGTTTGCCTTGACTTGTGTTGTGGCTGCATCTATAATAAAAACAATGTCGACACAAGGAAGTGGATGTATGTCAATCAGTATGCCAAGCGGCCTGACCATCACCGCCCCGGAGGGGGCTGTGTGCGGCCTTTATCCCAATGTACCCGAAAAATGGAACTATTTTGATGCCATTCACCCCGAAAATGCCATCCCGGCCACCTCCGTGACCACTGCGGACGGTGTTACCACCTATTTTTACGACGGGTTGGAGCATGGACTGTACCACTGTGCGGCTTCTTTGGAGGGCTATAATGCGGTGTGTCAGCTGATCCATTATACCGCCGCCAAGCAGGTGGATATGAAGCTGGACAAGCTGGCCGGCAACGGGTATGAGGCAGGCTATGTGATGCTCAACACGCAGGAGTTTATCCATGCCCAGCTGACCTCGGAAAAGGACACCTGGGGGCAGGAGTATGCCCGCTTGTTCCGTACGCCCCAGTTCCTGCGCCAGCCGGGGAGCGCCGGACGCCATCAGCAGACCACAAATGAAGAGATGATGGACTTCATTGCCGGACTGGTCGGGAACCATGACAATATGTATGTGTTCAGCCTGGGCAAGTCCCCCAAGTACGGCTTTGATATGCCGCTGGTGCTGTTCACCAGAGAGGACATGACCGGCAAGACGCTGGAGCAGGCCGCGGCCATCCTCCGCTCCAACGGTAAGCCCACCGTGCAGTACACCGCCCAGTGCCACTCTCTGGAGCCTACCTCCACCGAGGGTGCCCTTGCCATGATGCTGGAGCTGTGCGGTGACTACGGCAAGCGCGTGCTGGACAGCGTGGATGTGTACATTGTACCGCGCATCAATCCGGACGGCGCGGTGGAGGTCACCCGGCAGTCTCCCACCACCGGAGAGGACATGAACCGGGACTACCTGCGTATGAACAATGCCGAGATCCGTATGGTCACCGGCGCCTACAACCTCTTCCTGCCTGAGGTTTGCGTTGACGGCCATGAGAGACGGCACTATGTCATGGTCACCGACCAATCCCCCTGTGCGGACATGGAGCTGCAGGTGGGCGCCGGCTCTCTCAACCACCCGGCGGCCATGACGCAGCTGGCCATGAAAATCGCGCTGACCGCGCTTGAAAAGGCGCGCGAGCTGGGGCTGCGTGGCCGCTTCTACGAGCGGTTTGCCTCCGCTATGGGCGGCAGTGCAGGCAGCAGCTACTACGGAGCCAGAAACAGCCTGTCCTTCCTGGTGGAGACACCGGGGCAGACCCACCTTGGTATGTCCTTTATGGAGCGAAGAGTGATGGCGCAATACACCCTGGCCTCCACCGTCATCGACTATACCGCCTCTCACCCCCAGCAGATCATGGACACCGTCCACGCCAGCCGGGAGCATATGGTAAAGACGGGAGCGGTCTATGACGAGAACGATGTAATCGTGTTGGAGCATAAAAAGCTGGAAACGGGCACATTGACCCTCCCGCTTCTCAACCCCGTCACCGGCGAGGTGATAGAGCAGAACCATGTGGAGGGCTATGACGAACATGTTGAGATCCTGCGTGCCCGTCCGCGTGCTACGGCATATCTCATTCCCCGGGGGATCGACAACGAGGACACCATCCTTCAAATTGCCGCCTGCCACGCCATCGGTCACGATATCCTGCCTGCAGGCAGCGTGATCCGGGTGCGGCGGTACGGGAAAGGGGAGGCGGAAGCCACCCTCGCCGACGAGCAGGCCGTTTGCTTTGAGCAGGGAGCTTATGTATTTGCCAACACCGTGCCCTCCACTGTGCTGGGCGCGATCATGGAGCCGGACTTTTACGGCGATCGCAAGAACATGAACCTGTACAGCATGGAACTGATCGAGCCCGATGCCGACGGACAGTTCCCCCTGTATCGCTACTGCCATGACCTGCAAGACGGCGCAGTAACTGCGGAGTAATGAATATAAAAAACGGGACACCCATCGGGTGTCCCGTTTTTTCTTGTTTGGAAGCGTTAGCGCAGCACCGCGCCGCACTCCTTGGCCAGCGCATCCAGAACGGACTTCACATCCGCGTCGGCCTCGTCGGCGGTCAGGCTGCGGTCGTCCGCTCGCAGCACCAGATTGAAGGCCACGGACTTCTTGCCCTCGTCCACGCCCTTGCCGCGGTAGATGTCGAACAGAGCGACTTCCTTGAGCAGGCTCTTGCCGCCCTTGCGGATGGCAGCTTCCAGCTGACCCACGGTGACAGCCTCGTCGCACACCACCGCGATGTCGCGGGTGACGGCAGGGAACTTGGGCAGGGGGACATACACGGCGTCCGCGCCCTTGGCGCTCATCAGCGCGTCGAAGGACAGCTCCGCGCAGTACAGCTCGGCGTCCACACCGTAGTTGCCGGCAACCAGGGGATGGATCTGACCGAACACGCCGATCTCTTCGCCCTTGACCAGCACCTTGGCGCAGCGGCCGGGGTGGTAGGAGGGGTTGTCGTTTACCGCTTCGAAGCTCACATCCTCGGCACGAATACCGGACATGACCGCTTCGATCACGCCCTTCATGGCGAAGAAGTCCATATCCGCACCGTAAGCGCCGATGGACAGCACCTTGCGCTCATCTGCCAGACCGTCCTCGCCGCCGGGCAGGTAGATGCGGCCGATCTCGTACAGCTTGGCGGCCTTGTTGCGGAAGTTGTAGTTGCGGGTCAAAATCTCCAGCATGGAGGGCAGTACAGTGGTACGCATGATGGAGGTATCCTCACCCAGAGGATTCAAAATTTTGAAGGACTGGCGGCGCGCATCGTCGGCAGCCCAGCGGATCTTGTCGTAGTAGGTGGGGGAGATGAAGGAGTAGGTGATGATCTCGTCGTGACCGCAGGTGCGGCAGATGGAACCCAGCGTCTGCTCCAGCTTCTGAGACTCGGAATAGCCGCCCATCGTGGTCTGACCGCGCATGAGCGTGCAGGGAATGTTGTTGTAACCGAAGAAACGGGCCACTTCCTCGGCAAGGTCGGAGTAATGCTCCACATCGCCGCGGAAGGAGGGAACGGTGACCTGATCGCCGTCCACATCAAAGCCGACCTTGCGCAGGATACGCACCATCTCGTCCTTGGGCACGTCGGTGCCCAGCAGCTCGTTGATCTTATCGGCGCGCAGCTCCAGCACCTTGGGGTTGGGCACATAGTTGAGAATGTCGATGACACCGTCCACCACTTCGCCGGCGCCCAGCATCTCCACCAGCTCGCAGGCGCGATCCACCGCAGGCAGGGTGTTCAGAATGTCCAGACCCTTTTCAAACTTGGCGGACGCCTCGGTACGCATACCCAGCGCCAGCGCGGTCTTGCGAATGCAGGTGCCGTTGAAGTTGGCCGACTCAAAGACCACATCCACGGTGTCGTCCACGATCTCGCTGTTCAGACCGCCCATGATACCGGCAAGGCCAACGGCCCGGGTGTCGTCGGCAATGACCAGCATGGAGGAGCTGAGCTTGCGCACGTTGCCATCCAGGGTGGTCAGCTCCTCGCCGTCCTGGGCGCGGCGAACCACGATCTTGCCGCCCTTCACATAGCGGTAGTCAAAGGCGTGCATGGGCTGGCCGTACTCCAGCATGACGTAGTTGGTGATGTCCACGATGTTGTTGATGGGGCGCACGCCCATGGCGCGCAGGCGCTC
>JAGBTC010000135.1 GCA_017631545.1 Oscillospiraceae bacterium | reverse complement strand
CGCGCCCGATGTGATACGCGGCCTTTCCCTTGGCCTCCGCAAGGGCGAATTCTACGCCCTGATGGGTGGAAACGGCGCCGGTAAGACCACGCTTTTGAATGTCCTGTCCGGGTTATTGCCCCCGCACAGAGGCGAGGTTTCCGCAAACGAAAAAATCAGCCTGCTGCCTCAAAATCCACAGGCGCTGTTTGTGAAGAACACCGTCCTTGCCGACCTGAAAGAGGTGTTTCGCACCAGCGCTCTGCCGTCAGAAGAACAGGATGCACTCCTTGCACAAACCATCTCCCTGTGTCAACTGGACGGCCTGCTGGAGCGCCACCCCTACGACCTGTCCGGCGGCGAACAGCAGCGCGCGGCCCTTGCCAAAGTTCTGCTCACCCGGCCACAAGTCCTGCTGCTGGACGAGCCTACCAAGGGCTTGGACGCTCCGTTCAAAGCGATTTTTGCCTCGATTCTGGACGAGCTGCTGTCCCGGGGCATTTCGGTGCTGATGGTCAGCCATGATGTAGCCTTCTGCGCCCAATACGCCCACCGCTGCGGCCTGTTCTTCGATGGCAGCATCGTGGCCGAGGGAACACCGCGAGACTTTTTCTCCGGCAACAACTTCTATACCACTTCTGCCAATCGCATGGCCCGCGATCTGTTTCCTCAGGCGGTCACAGCGCAGGATGTCATCGTCTGCTGCGGTGGGGAAATAGCAGCAAAAGTCCGCCCCAACTATGTGCCGAACCAGACATTTGTTGTAACAAATGAGGACACGCCTGCTCCGCTGCCCCGTTGGCGCAAACTGCTGGCGGTGGCCGCGGCACTTGTCGCTCTTGGTGTCCTCCTCTCAGCAGCCGGTGTTACAGACCTGTCTGCCCTCATCGGCAAAGATGGAGTCAGTCCGCTGGGCGAATCGCAGTTGAATCTCTATGCCGTTTTGTTGGGCGCTTTGGGTGTATTTGTCTGGGCGATCGGCCGGCGTTCTGCCCCCCCTGTCCAACCACAAACCCCACAGCAGCAACGAAAATTAAGCAAGCGCACCCGGGTCGCCTGTGCTATGATCCTGCTGTTCATTCCCCTGACCATATTCGTTGGTGTCATTTATTTCGGCGCACGCCACTACAATATTGCCGCCTTGCTGGTGTTGGCGGAATGTATGCTGCCCTTCCTGCTGGTGTATGAGGACAGAAAACCGCAGGCTCGGGAACTGGTCACCGTAGCTGCCCTGTGTGCCATCGGTGTGGCAGGGAAAAGCCTGTTCTTCATGCTGCCTCAGTTCAAGCCGGTCATGGCCCTGACCATCATCGCCGGGGTCGCGCTGGGTGGGGAAACCGGCTTTCTTGTGGGTGCGGTGACCATGCTGGTATCCAATCTCTTTTTCGGTCAAGGCCCGTGGACGCCCTGGCAGATGTTCAGCATGGGTATCATCGGCTTTTTTGCAGGCGTACTGTTCCGAAAAGGCTGGCTCACGCGCAGCCGGCAGGCTCTGGCAGTCTTCGGTGCCTTTGCGGCGGTCTTCATCTACGGCGGCATCATGAACCCGGCCTCTGCCATCATGTGGAACGTGCAGGCGCTGAATTGGGATATGCTTTTGGCCTACTATGTCAGTGGTCTGCCTATGGACTTGATCCACGCCGGTGCTACAGTCATCTTTCTGCTTCTGGCGGCAGAACCGATGCTGGAGAAATTGGATCGCATTAAAGTAAAGTACGGGCTGGTAGAATAATTTCGACCCGCATCCCTGAAACGCCAAGCCGATGAACGGCAAAACGAACACAAAAAATGTTGCCTGAATGGAAGGTCGTGCGGTACCGCCGCCATCCATTCAGGCAACTTTTTTAGTATGTAATGAAATAATCAGTTCCGGTCAACAATGACCGTGACTTTTTCGTCCTCGCGCTGAAGATCATCAAACAGTTCCAACATGACTTCGACTGTTTCCTGCATTTCCGCAGGAATAGCAGAAACATTCTTCAGCGTGATCGTTGTGGGAAATTCAAAGGAATAATACAGGCAGTCCCAAAGAGCATCCATATTCCGGCCATAGTGATCGGGCAGATGAAAAACTGTTTTAAAATATTCGTGTAATTCCCACAGCGTTTTAATTCCCGCAAAGTCTAATGTAATATGGTTCATTTCAGGTTCTCCAATCCAATTTCATAAAATGTATTGTAGTGGTCATAGGTGACAAACAGCAGACCGTCATTTGAGTACAACAGACGACAGTTATTTCGGTAGCCGCGCACATAATCAAAGTCTGCCTCGTGCCAAATTCGTCCCTCGCCTTCGGGTAGCTTGCGATTGCGGTTTTTATATAGTTTACCGCCAATCATTTTCCCGGGCAAGACTTCTGATAAATTGCCACGCCACTTTTTCCATCCTTGCGCTTCGGCCTCTGCCTCGGATATATAATATTCCGGCAATACACCGTGGATTGCGACATATAAATCTACGCCGTCCACGCCAGCGTTTGTTGCCGTGCCTGCCGTGATGGCAATCATGGCTTCGAGAGAACACCCGCAATTTTCGTGAACCGGGGGAGCGGAAGCGCTCCAATCACCAAGGGCAAGAATTTTTCCGTGCATAGATGCACAGTAATGGCACGTTCCCGGCGTAATGGTAGTTTTCCAAATTCTCCATGTTCTGCTCTCATAGGTAATACGCAATGTTTTTTGAGTTAGGTTATAAGTACCTGCTATAACATACCCCGTTTTCTTGATTTTGTACACACATTTTCCTCCTACATATAAAATTAGCTCTATATATAAGCGCCGAACGGGGGAATGTGTATGTTTGCGTACACATTACTTCAAAATTTACAAAAATTAAAAATGGATTTCCTTCCCATCCACCCCTCCCACACCCGTCTTAGCCTCTATCGCCATATAAAAATGGCGTGAGAATGGATGGTCACGCGCCGCCTCCACCAAAAATCGGCCGACCTGCTTTTGCAGGTCGACCGGTTTTCTTTGTGGGGGAGTCGAAGCTTGAGAGGGCTGCCAACCAGCACCAGCCAGCTCTCATCCATTCAGGCAACTTTTTGTTTCATCCTGTCGTTTTACCCTGTCCGGTATTGACTGACTGTATCGGATACAGCGATATTTCCCCACCGCGCGACAAAACCCCCGTTTTTCCCCACAGCACCAACATTTATTCTGCGGATGCCTTTACAAACTTAGCACCACAAGTATATAATATATAATGTCTGTATTTTTTGCCCTCGGCAAGCAAATACAGGGAATAAATCGGCAAAGAAGGAGATTGCTATGAATCTTACGATCTGTATCGGCAGTTCCTGCCATTTG
>JAGBTC010000134.1 GCA_017631545.1 Oscillospiraceae bacterium | reverse complement strand
TTGTAGAACTGCTCGCCGGGCAGGATCGCGCCGCTGCCGGTGGTGACGGTAAATGTGCCATTTTCCCCATCCCAGCCGGTGGTGGCATCAAACGCCTTGGCCAGCGCGTCCAGAGAAACCATCATCACACCGTCAATAAGCTGCACGCCCTCAGGCATATACAGATAACGGCCGTTAGCCTTCAGATACAACTTGCCGGTCTGGGCGCTCAAAGAAAGGGTTTCGGTGGTCAGGGTAACGGTGCGGGTGTCGGCGTTCCACTCCACAGCAATGCTGGGATCCAGCTGCTCGGCCATGGCCTTGAGGGAAACATAGGTCTCTCCACCCACGGTCATGCGGCCGACGGATCTCGGCACAGGCTGGCCATTTACCAGCAGGATACGGTCCAGCTCGGGTTCCGGCTGGTTGGGAGCATTCTGCTCATCTTGGGGTTGATCCACTATCTGGTTGGCCGGCTCTTGCGCGGGAGCGTCGCTGCGCTCTTCCTGTGCGCGGTCCGCAGCCTGCACCGCCTGAATCATAGGATCCACGCCGGCGCCCATCAACAAGATGATGGCAAGGCCGCAGAGCAGCATCGCAAACAGTTTGCGTTTCAAGTCGTTCACTTCCTTAATTTGATGGCCGAAGTCGGGCGTTTACGCCGCCGAATCCGGTGAAAAAAGCGGTCGGTAACATTTGCGAAACCGTTTGTCACTTTTTTGTAACCACATTGTAACGGATTTGTATGCACCGTTTCAAGGGTAAAATCCAACAGTTATTCCTCTTCGGATTTGTGCATTTTAGCTGAAATATATAAAAAAACGGGGTTTCCGGAGAATCGATCCCTCTCTGGTGTTCTGTTTTTTGCCCATTTGCATATAATTTAAGAATCTTTTGTTCTCATTTGTACTTCGTCAAAAAAACGATGCTTTTTTGTCGTATCCTGTCACCCTTTTTCCCCTGTGTCGAATCGGGTCTTATTCCGACGCTTCGCTGAAAAAAATTCGAAAAATTTCAAGGAAGGGCTTGACTACGGGTGAAAAGCTGTTATAATACGATTGTTGTCCGGCTGACCGCCGCAACCGGCCTGGAGAGATGGCTGAGCTGGTCGAAGGCGCACGATTGGAAATCGTGTAACGGTTAATACCCGTTCGAGGGTTCGAATCCCTCTCTCTCCGCCACATCGCCGCAAGCAAGCGCTTGCGGCGATTTTTCTTTTTCTCCCGAAGGAAACCATCACACTGCTGTACATTATATATAATGTATGTCCCTTGCTTTTTCATAATATATATGGTAGGATACAGCCACCACCCTTCCCTTACGGAGGATAAACTATGGACATCTGCAACATCAATGACATTAAGGCGCTTCTGGCGCGGCATGGCTTCCACTTTTCCAAATCCATGGGACAGAATTTTCTCATTCAGTCCTGGGTGCCGGAGGACATTGCCGCCGCATCTGGGGCAGATAAGGACTGCTGCGTGCTGGAGATCGGCCCGGGCATCGGCCCACTGACCCGCCAGTTGTCCGATCGGGCGGGCAAGGTGGTGGCAGTGGAGCTGGATCGCTCCCTGCTGCCCATACTGGACGAGACCCTTGCCGGGCGGGACAATGTTCATATCATCTCCGGGGATATCATGAAGCTGGAGATCCCCGCACTGGTCGAAGAACATTTCAACGCTCTTCACCCCATGGCCTGCGCCAATCTGCCCTACAACATCACTACCCCGGTGATCACCGCGCTGATTCAGGCGGGCTGCTTTGAAGCGATCACGGTAATGATCCAGCGGGAGGTCGCCCTTCGCATCTGCGCCGCCCCGGGCAGCAGCGATTACGGCGCATTCTCCGTTTTCGTCCAGTATCACACCACGCCGGAGCTGCTTTTCGATGTACCAAACACCTGCTTCCTCCCCGCTCCCAAGGTGACCTCCTCCGTGCTGCGTATGACTCCGCGCCCCAAGCCCGCTGAGGTAGAGGACGAGGAATTCTTCTTCCGGGTGGTGCGTGCCGCCTTCGCTCAGCGGCGCAAAACGCTGCACAACAGCCTGTCCGCCGCGCTGGGCGCACCCTTTTCCCGGGAAATGATCGCGCAGGCCATTGAGGACTGCGGCCTGTCCCCCACAATTCGTGGCGAACGGCTGGGTATCAGCGAATTTGCCTTGCTCGCACGCACCCTGAAGTCGTATATAATCTGACAAAAAAGTACAGTATTCTTTCTTCATTTCCGCTTGCAGAAAACCAAACCGTAATCATTTACAAACTGCTTTTTCCTCTCTTGCATTTGAATTGGAATTATTGTATAATTTTTCTAGTAACAAACATCCTATTTCTATATTTTAAGGAGGCTACTGTATGACCATTAAAGATCTTGAACAATACGGCATTACCGGCACCACCGAGCTGGTGTACAACCCTTCCTTTGAGCAATTGTTCCAGGCGGAGATGGATCCCACTCTGGAGGGCTTCGAGAAGGGTCAGCTGACCGAGCTGGGCGCTGTCAATGTCATGACCGGCATCTACACCGGCCGCTCCCCCAAGGATAAGTTTATCGTCATGGACGACACCTCCAAGGATACCGTTTGGTGGACCTCCGACGAGTTTAAGAACGACAACAAGCCCGCCTCCAAGCAGGCTTGGGACGAGTGCAAGCGTCTGGCGATGGAGCAGCTGTCCAACAAGAAGCTGTATGTCATGGATGTGTTCTGCGGTACCAATAAGGACAGCCGTATGGCCATCCGCTTCATCATGGAGGTGGCCTGGCAGGCTCACTTCGTAAAGAATATGTTCATCGCCCCCACCGCTGAGGAGCTGGCCAACTTCAAGCCCGACTTCGTTTCCTACAACGCCGCCAAGGCCAAGGTGACCAACTATAAGGAGCTGGGCCTGAACTCCGAGACCGCCGCTATCTTCAACCTCACCTCCAAAGAGCAGGTCATTCTGAACACCTGGTACGGCGGCGAGATGAAGAAGGGTATGTTCTCCATGATGAACTACTACCTGCCCCTGAACGGCATGGCCTCCATGCACTGCTCCGCCAACACCGACATGAACGGTGAGAACACCGCGCTGTTCTTCGGTCTGTCCGGCACCGGCAAGACCACCCTGTCCACCGACCCCAAGCGTCTGCTCATCGGCGACGACGAGCACGGCTGGGACGACGAGGGTGTGTTCAACTTCGAGGGCGGCTGCTATGCTAAGGTTATCAATCTGGATAAGGACTCCGAACCTGACATTTACAACGCCATCAAGCGCAATGCTCTGCTGGAGAATGTTACCGTGGACGAGAACGGCGTGTGCAATTTTGC
>JAGBTC010000133.1 GCA_017631545.1 Oscillospiraceae bacterium | reverse complement strand
TCGTCGTCCTTCAGGGTGGTCTCCACATAGGAGGGCAGCTTGGTGCCGGACTCGATCAGGTCGCCGTAGCGGCGGATGAAGGAGCCCACAGCGCGCTCGCGGCAGATGACCTCCAGACCCTTGCCGAACACCTTGGCGGGAAGAACCTCCATGGTGGTGTTGGCCAGGTCGGCGCTGACATAGTGGGTCTTGATGCCGGCGGCGTTGATCTTCTCGAAGAAGTAGATGGACATACGCAGGTTCACATCGCCCACGCCCTCGATGGTCAGGCCGACGGAGTTCTCGCCGGGATCAAACACACCGTCCTTGCCGGTGCAGTCGTCCTTGAACTTGAGCAGGCAGTTGCCGTTGGGCAGAGCGTAGACATTCTTGGTCTTGCCGGTGTAGAGCAGCTTGTAATCCATAAATAATTCCTCCTGAAATATGTAAAGTGAATTTGAATTCTTATGCGTTCAGCTCGGCCTGGAGTTTGGCTTCTTTCTGGGCGATCTGCTCGGCCATTTTGACCCGGGCCGCGTCCAGCTTGGCGGCCAGCGCGTCATCGGTGATGGCCAGCATCTGGGCGGCCAGCACAGCGGCGTTCTTAGCGCCGTTGATGGCCACGGTGGCCACGGGGATGCCGCTGGGCATCTGCACGGTGGCCAGCAGGGCGTCCAGGCCGTCCACGGCGCCGCCCTTCATGGGGATGCCAATGACGGGTAGGGTGGAGTTGCCGGCGAAAGCACCGGCCAGATGGGCGGCCATGCCGGCCGCGCAGATCAGCACGCCAAAGCCGTTGGCGCGGGCATTTTTGGCAAAGTCCGCGGCGGCGGCAGGGGTGCGGTGGGCGCTGAGAATGTGGGCTTCAAAGGGGATGCCGAACTCCTCCAGCTGGGCGCAGGCGGCCTTGACTACCGGCCAGTCAGAGTCGGAGCCCATGATGACTGCAACTTTCTTACTCATAACAAACCTCCACGGCTGTCGCCGAAAATAAATCAAGCTGTCCGCAGGGTATACGGACAGCCTGAAGGATTACGCAGTGATTTTGGGCGCATTGAGACCGCAGAAAAACAGACAACAATTCTCAGCCGAACGAAGGGTCGTCATGTTTTGCGCCTCCTCACTCCAAATCGTGTTTATTTTACCGAAAAATCGCCGGATTGACAAGGGGGGAAATGAAAATTCGTAGGCTTGAACAATCGGCACAGACAAAAGATGTTGGCAATGGGTAAACTTACAGAAGACCACCCGACTCCAGGATTTGGGCGACCTGTTCTGCCCGGGCGGACCACGCCGCCCCGGCGCCGTAGCCCCGGCGGCGGCCGCTGACCCAGGTATAGTCCTCGTCCAGCGCCTGCTGGCACATACGCACGAATTCCTCCGGGTCGTGGGCGGCATAGACCACATCGGGAAAAGGCTCCACCTGCTCCGGACGGAGCATGGATACAATGGGCTTTCCGGTGGACATATACTCGTAAAGCCGGTTGGGGATCACGCCGGTGTTGGGGGCGTGCAGGCGCAGCAGGTCAATGCACACATGGCTGCGGTACAGGTAATCGGGCACCTCCATCAGCGGACAGGAACCCAGCAGAAGAACATTGGACATACGCCGCACACGGCCGAGAAAGCGGTTGGCCTTGTCCACCGGGCCAAGCAGCAGGAAGGTCCAATCAGGCTGCTCTGCCGCCGCGTACAGCAGGGGGGACAGGTCAAGGTCGGCGTGGATGGTGCCTGCCCAGCAAAACAGCGGACCGCGGATCTCCGGCAGCAGCTGGTCGGCGGAGGGGCTGTGCTGGGAGAACAGGGAGTGATGCACGCCGTTGGGTAGAGTGGCCACATTTGGGTTGTCGGCCAGCAGTACCTCGCGCAGGGCGGCAGAGGCGGCAAATACCACCACGGCCGCGCGGGTCAGCGTGCTTTCCCAATGGTCGGGATACTGCGACCAATCCCGGTCACAGTCGTAGACCAGCGTGTCATAGCTCAGCCGATCCAGTAAATGTACATAGACGGGGGAGGTGACCCACAGCAGCGCCTGGCGTGCCCGGTGCTTGTCCACCTTGCGGGCAATGAATTTGGCCTGCCGATCCTGTCCGGAGCGGAAGAAAATACCCATGCGCTCGTCCATGGTGGAGACGGGGGGCAGGGTGTATACGGTGATGTTGGGGCGCACCTGACGGCCGGCCGCCTTCCAGCTGCGGTCCTTTTTTCCGCCGGCCGGCTCAAAGAACAGGATCCGCACATTTTTCATGCGGGTCATCAGCTGCTGGGTGCGGGTGGGGACATCCAACCACGGCTCGTGTGCAAGGCAGATGATGTATTTCAAATGGCGTCCCTCCCTGTTCCGACGGCAAATTGCACTTGCCTGTCGGGCGCGTGTGCGCTAATATATACTTATTATAATGCCGCGAAAGCTCCCGGTCAAGGGAGACAGGAGGTCGTCATGGAACATTTTTTTGCACGGTTGGCCTTGTGGGAGGGCGGTGTGCTGCTGTGGCTGCAGCAGCTGCGTACCCCGGTGGCGGATGCATTTTTCAGCTGGTATACCCGGCTGGGTAATGCAGGGCTGGTGTGGATCGCTCTGTCGCTGGTACTGCTGGTGTTCCGCCGTACCCGTAAGACAGGGGTGCTGGCGCTTTTTTCCCTGTTGTTTGGCTTTGTGTGCTGCAATTTGACCATCAAACCGCTGGCAGCGCGCTTGCGCCCGTGGCTGGTGGTGGAGGGGTTGCGGGCGCTGGTGGCCGAGCATGACCCCAATTCTTTCCCCTCGGGGCACAGCTGCGCCGCCTTTGCCGCTGCCGGCGTCTGGTGCAGGGGACTGTCCCGGCGGTGGCTGAAGGTCGGCGCCATCGTCACTGCGGCACTGATGGCTGTTTCCCGGCTGTATGTCGGGGTGCATTTTCCAAGCGATGTGCTGGCAGGTGCGCTGCTGGGCAGCATGTGTGCCTGGGTGGTATGGATGGCTGAAAAGCGAATCAAGAGAAAACTCCGTCCGTGAGGACGGAGTTTTTTGATACTCAGATGCACAGCATTGTAATATACTGGCATGCACTTCCCAGCAGAATAAATACATGGAAAATCTCGTGACAGCCAAAACGGGGGTTGTTTCGACCCGGCCACTTCAGCGCGTACAGCACGCCGCCCACGGAGTAGAACACACCGCCTGCTGCCAGCCAAAACAAAGCGGATGGGGACATGGAGCAGATAAGCGGCTTGATGGCGAATACGCACAGCCAGCCCATGGCCAGATAGACACCGGCGGACAGCCAGCGTGGGGCGGTGATCCACACCAGCGACAGCAGCACGCCTGCGGCGGCAAAGCCCCACACCCCGGCCAACAGAACAGGGCCGCAGCCCTCCCACAGTACCAGCAGGCAGATGGGGGTGTAGCTTCCGGCGATGAGCAGGCAGATGGAGCAGTGGTCCAGCTTACGCAGCCGACGCCGGCCGGACACCCCGGTGTGCAGGCAGTGGTAGAGGGAACTGGCGGTATACAGCCCGATCATGGACAGCCCGTACACACCAAAGCCAAGTACCTCCCGGGCAGTGCGGACATTCAGCACAAGAAACAGCGTGCCCAGCACGGCCAGCACCGCACCAAGGGCATGGGTAAGGGCAGACCAAGGGCGCAGTGCGTCATAGGGATCGCGGTCACGCTCCCGCACGCGCCGGGGGGCGGAAGTGTGGGAGGTACGCTGGGCAGAGCAGATACGGTGATGTTCCATAGCGGACTCCTTTCCACGGTGGGTCAGTTCGTAAATACAGTATACCCCTCCTACCCGTAAATAACAATATGCAAAATGGCTAAATATAATAATAAAAATTAGATAACATGATTAAAATAATTGCAACAAAAACGCCCCGGATACGAAGCCGTATCCGGGGCGTTGGAGTGTGAGCTTAACCGCCGAGCAGGGTCTGCACATAGGGCAGCAGGTTCAGGAAGGCGGTGATAATGATGCCGTTGAAGAAGTCGATGAACAGGGAGCCAACCAGCGGCACGATGAAGTAGGCCTGGGGAGCGGGGCCGTACTGGGCGGTGAGCACCTGCATATTGGCCATGGCGTTGGGGGTGGCGCCCATGCCGAAGCCGCAGAAGGCGGAGGTCATGACCGCGGCCTCGTAGTCCCGACCCATGAGGTTGAACACCACATAACGGGCGAAGAAGAACATCAGCAAGGTCTGGGCGGCCAGCATGACGATCATGGGGCCGGCCAGGTCGGCCAGCTGCCACAGCTTCAGGGTCATCAGAGCCACAGCCAGGAAGATGGACAAAGACACATTGCCCCAGATGTCGATGGAGCGGGAGGGGAGAACAATGTGCTTGGCATCGCAGAAGTTGCGGATGATCGCGGCGATGACCATGGAGCCGATATAAGTGGGGAAGGTGAGCTTGGCGCCCATGATGGTGATGCCGTTGAGCACTGAGGTCAGCACCGTGCCCAGACCGGCGGCCACAATGAGCAGGATGGCGGCGTTGGTGAAGGATTCCACATTCACCCGTTCCGCGCGCTCTTTCTGCTCGGGGGTCTCGTCGTTCATCTCCAGAATTTCGTCCTGGCTCTCGTCGGAAATCAGGCCGTATTTGTTGATAATGGAGCGTGCAGTGGGGCCGCCCATGAGGGAGCCGGCCACCAGACCAAAGGTAGCTGCGGCGATGGCAAGCACCTCGGCGCCGGCCAGACCCAGCTTTTCCAGCTCAGGGCCGTAGGAGCCGGCGGTGCCGTGACCGCCTACCATGGGGATGGAACCGGTGCACAGACCCATACGCATATCCCAGTTGAACACGGCGGCCAGCACGGAGCTGAGTACATTTTGCAGGCACACCATGATAATGGCAATGGCCAGGAACAGGAATACCTTTTTTCCGCCGCGCTTGAGCAGGCGGAAGCAGGCGGTATAGCCCACGCTGGTGAAGAACAGGGTCATAAAGAAGTTCTTCACGCTCTCGTCAAAGGTGAGCTGAAGGATGCCGCCCTGATACAGCGCCAGATGAACAATGGCAAAGATCAGTCCGCCCACCACGGGGGCAGGGATGCAGCAGCGGCGCAGAAAGTCGATGCGGGTGGTCAGGAAGCGGCCCAGAACGAACAGAAGCATGGCAAGCCCTGTGGTCTGGAACATGTCGAGGGTAAATGCAGGCATGATGGTCGTCTCCTTTTCTGTTTTTGGATGTAGTGTGTGGCTGCTATATTTTACCCCGGAACGGTCGGGGCAAAACGATCCGTTTTCCTGCGGATCATTGTGCCGAATGTACAGAAAACGGGGAGTTCGGCAGGGGGAAAAGAACGGATATGTCAAAACAGCAGAAATTAAGGATAGCGGATTTTTCCTTTCCTGTCAAGAAGGAAAATTGTGGGCAAGCAAAAAGAGCAAGGTCGGGGCAAGATATGCAAAAAAGCGCAGCTAGTACGAGCTGCGCTTTTTTATAGGGGTT
>JAGBTC010000011.1 GCA_017631545.1 Oscillospiraceae bacterium | reverse complement strand
TATCCGCACCGACGGCAGCGTGGCCATCACCGCCGGGCTGAAGGACGCCTTCACCCTCATGGACGGGTATACCGCGCGGCCGGTGGAGGTGCTGGAATGAAAAAGAACGGATTTTGGCTTGTCTTGCTGGGCGGTGTGTTTGCCCTGTGCCTGGGCTGTGCCCTCCTGCTCCCCCGGCTGGCTTCCCCAGGTTTGGAGGCGCAGGTGATCCAGCACGGACAGCTGCTGCACACGCTGGCGCTGGACAAGGAGCAATCGCTGACCATCACCGCCCCCAACGGCGGCAGCAACACCGTCACCGTGCGCGGCGGACAGGTGTGTGTGTCCCACGCCACCTGCCCCGATCAGGTGTGCGTGAAGCAGGGCTGGGTGGACAGCGCAGCCACCCCCATCGTATGCCTGCCCAACGCGCTTGTGATCCATGTCCAAGGAGGTGGCGGAAATGTCGACGCCCAAACGAACTGACCGCGTGGGTCGGCTGACCCGCATGGCGCTGCTGAGCGCCATCGCCCTGACCATCTTCATGGCGGAGGCTCAGCTGCCCAATCCCATCCCCATCCCCGGGATCAAGCTGGGTCTGGCCAATATCGTCACCGTGTACGCCATGTTCGTACTGGGTGCAGGGGACACGCTGATGATCCTGGTGACACGGGTATTTCTGGGCAGCGTGTTCTCCGGGCAGATGATGACTCTGTTTTACAGCCTTGCAGGCGGACTTTTGTGCTGGCTGGCCATGCTGCTGCTGCGCAGGCGGCTCACCCGGCAGCAGATCTGGGTGTGCAGCGTCATCGGCGGCGCGTGCCACAACGCGGGGCAGCTCATCGCCGCCATTCTCATCGCCGGCACCCCCCTGCTGGCGGTCTATTTGCCCTATCTGCTGGTGGCCGGCATGGCCGCCGGCCTGTTCACCGGCCTGTGCGCCCAGTTTCTGGTGGCGCGGCTGGATAAGATTCACGGAGGTTGACCTATGCAGCGCCCTTACATCATCTATCACATGACCACCACCATGGACGGTAAGATCACCGGCGCCTTTCTGGAACAGGAGGCCATGCGTCCCATCACCGATTTTTACTATCAGTGCCACCGCAGGTTCGGTGCAAACGGCTTTTTGTGCGGCCGGGTCACCATGCAGGAGAGCTTTACCGGGCCCGATGCGCCCGACCTGTCGGCCTTTTCCGGCTGCACCTTCCCCCGGGAGGATTTTGTCGCCTGCGCGGATGCGGCCTTTTACGCCGTCGCCCTTGACCCAAAGGGCCGGCTGAACTGGTCGGACAGCCGTATTCACGACGAAGATCCGGGCTACGACAATTCCCACATCGTAGAGATTCTGTGTGAGTCGGTGTCCGACGCCTATCTGGGCTTTCTGCAAGACAGGGGGGTCTCCTACCTTTTCGCCGGGGAGAACGAGATTGACTTGCCCCTTGCCATGGAAAAACTGACCCGGCTGTTCCATATGCAGGCTCTGCTGCTGGAGGGCGGCGGTCTCACCGGCCGCTCCTTCGCCCGTGCCGATCTGATCGACGAGGTCAGCTTCATCATGGCCCCCACCACGGGAGAGGCGGACGCCATGGGTCTGTTCGGCCCGGACGACGCCGATGTGCCCGACGCCCCCACCTTTGCTCACCGGGAGGTGCTTGCCGCCCCCGGCGGTGCTATCTGGGCCAGACAGTGGAAATAACCCCACAAAGAAACAAGGCTCCCGGCCACTTTGGCCGGGAGCCTTGTTTTGTTTCCGATTTAGCGCGTGCCTGCCTTTTGCTTTCTGCGAGCGAACCATTCGCAAAGCAGCCGCCACAGGGGCAGCAGATACAGGTAACAGGCGGCCACGATGCCCGTCAGCGGCGCACCTGCGGCCGTCAGCGACACCGCGCCGGCAATGGACCAGGGCACCAGTGGGGCGGTGACCACCGCGCTGTCCTCCAGATGCAGCGCCATGCGCTCCGCTTCGTCCTCCGTATCCCGGCACAGCTGATGGGTCAGCATAATGCCCAGCGTCTGGTTGCAGGCGATCATATTGGCCAGCACGGCGGTACACAAAGTGGCGGTGTAGTTCCCCACCCGGTCGGCCAGCCGACCCACCACCCTTTTCACCCCGTCCAGCAGGCCGGTTTTCTGGAAAATGCCGGAGTAGGAGGAGGACAAGCACACGATGGCGCCCACGCGCACCATGGAGATGATTCCGCCGCCGTTGACCATGGCGGCCACCTCCGGGTCGGCGGCCTGAAAGCCCATGACCAGCAGTCCGGGCAGCTGATCCACGCCGACGCGCTGCACCAGCAGGGCGATGGGCAACGCCACGAGAATGCTCACCGCCATGGCCACCTTCACCTTCACCCGGAACAGAGCCAGCAGCAAAATGGCCACCGCAGGCAGCAGCGCCACCCAGGACAGGACAAACTCACGGGCAAACAGACTGCCCAGCTCGGGCACCTGTCCGGCATGACCGGACAGCAGGCCTGCCGCCAAATAGATCGCACAGCTTGCCACAAAGGGCACCACCGCCGTGCGTACCATGTTGCGAATGTTCCCGAAGATGCTGGTTCCGGTCAGTTCGGACACCAGCAGCGCGCTGGTGGACACCGGTGAGCATCGGTCACCGAAATACGCACCGGCCAGCACCGCACCACCCACCAGTACCGGGTTGGCCTGCATACTGCCCCCCATGGTGACACAGATGATACCCATGGTGGCCGCCGTACCGAAGGCCGTCCCCGTCAGCACCGACACCAGCGCGTTGAGCAAAAAGGTCATCAGCACGAACACGCTGGGGTGAATGAGCCCGGCGGCATAGCTGACGATCACCGGGATCGTCCCTGCCGCGCGCCACAGGGCGGTGAGCATCCCGATGAGAACAAAGGCCACAAGGATATTCTTCACCGTCTTGATTCCGGACAGGGCGGTGGTCAGCAGCTCCCCCCAGCCAAAGCCTTTTCTCCGGCCGTAGAGCAGAAACAGCACCAGCCCCACGCCCAGAGCGTACAAAACAGACCAGCCTGTTGCCACGCATACCAGCAGCCCCACACAAAACAACGCCAGCACAAACAGTTCCACACACGCCCCACCTTTCTCTTTGAGGATACTATACCACAACCGCGCAGCAAAAGACAGCAAATTGTGGCACAGCATTGCCCGTCCGCCCCGAGGGGGAGAAAACAGTGTGGGTGGGGGCAATACGCTCCCACCCACAGGTTACTTACTTATCCTGATACAAGTCATTCACCGCGCCCAGCTGCGCCCGGTAGGCCTGCACGGCCCGTTCCGGCCCCACCAGACACACGCCGTCCCCAAGGCCGAACAGCCAGCCGAAAAACTGCGGACTCATCACCAGCGGAAGGGTAACGGTGAAATACTCCCCCCCGTCCGGGATCAGCATCACATCCTGCCCAAAGCGGTCCAGCACCACCCCGGCCATGTCGCTGCGAAAGCGCAGAGTCATATTGACCTCCGAGCCGCTGAACATACTAAAGTGCTTTTGGGCATAGTCGGCCACATTGAACTGTGCAGGGACGACGCACCCCTGCTCGGTCAGCTCCAGAGCGGCCATCTTGTCCACCCGGTAGTGGCGCAGCTGACCCAGCTGTTCGTCCTGCCCCACCAGATAGTAGTTTTCACTGTTCCAGATCAGCCCGTAGGGGGACACGCGATACTCTCCACCCTCCCGGCGAAAGACGCGCTCCTTGGCCATGTTGTGGTCAAAGTAGCGGAAGGTGATGACCTTGTGTTGGGCAATGGCCGCGTGGAGCAGATCCACATTGTAGTAGATGCTCTCGTTCATGGCCTTGACCCGGCGATCTACATACACCTGCCGCTGCAGCTGGTGGGCCTGATGGGTGCTGGCCAGCTTTTCCAGCTTGCGGATCAGACTGTCACTCTTGCGCTTGGTGATAAAGCGGGAGGATTGCACCGCGTCCACCAGCAGCTTCAGCTCCGCCAGTTCAAACTCCCGCTCGCCGATAAACCAGCCGGCATTGCGCCCCTTACGGGATTGGATGTCCACACCCAGCTCTGCCAGCGTGTCCAGATCGTCATAGACGCTCTTGCGCTCGGCCTTGATGTCCCACCGGGCCAGCTCCTGGATCAGCTGGGGCACGGAGATGGGGTGATCCTCATCCGATTGGCGCAGCAGCACCTCGTACAGGCGCAGCAGCTTCAGCTTTTGGTTGGCGCTTTTTGCCATGGGGCAAACCTCCTTTTTGTCTCTTGGGTTCAGTTTAGCGGATCTTATGTCCCATAACCCGGACTTTTGATCGTTATTTCCAGCTTTCCCACACCTCGGGGCAATAGCCCACGGTGGCCTGCTTTCCGTTGCGGACGATGGGGGTGGCCAGCAGCGTGGGGTCTTCAAACAGCTTTTCCAGCTTGTCCTGCTCGTAAGCCAGATAGCGCACCAGCGCCGCGTCCGGGTGCGTTTGATCCACCAGTGCCTCCAGCCCCACGGCGTTTTTCACACTGGCAAGCTCCCCCCGGCTCATGCCGAATTTTTTCAGATCCACCGCCTGAAATTTGATGCGCCGCTCCTTGAACCAGCGTTCGGCCTTCTTGGTGTCGAAGCACTTGGACTTTCCGAAAATCTGCACGTTCATCTGCGCGCCTCCTTTTTCTGCAGTATAGCACACCGGGCAGGAATGAAGCAAGCCCCCGCCGGGAATACTCGGGTTGATACCAAAGGAAACGGGGGCGCGGATATGGAGCAGTTCCGGGCGTGTTCCGCCGGGGCATCGGGCGGTGAATCTGCCCGGCGTCTCGGGCAGGGACTGGGTGCGGCCGCCGTGGGCTACTGGGGCGGCGAGCAGGCGCGGCAGCTGGCTCGGCAGGCGGTGCGCGGCCTGCGGGAATCCGGCGGCCGCGTGCTGCTGC
>JAGBTC010000132.1 GCA_017631545.1 Oscillospiraceae bacterium | reverse complement strand
TGCCAACTGGCAGCGGGGCTTTAGCATGTAAAAAACCTGTCATTGCGAACCAGTGACCGATGTCACTGGTGTGGCAATCCCCAAAACAAAAAGACAGCTGTTTTGCCATAAAATTTTGAAAATCCAGGAGATTCCCACGCCAGTGTGCGCACTGGCTCGGAATGACACCGCTTTTTCGACAGTTTGAAGCCCCGCTGCCAACTGGCAGCGGGGCTTCTGCATTGGGTCAAAAAGAAGAGAGGTAGAAAAAAGAGGTTTTACGGAGTAGAAAGGGCGGCTCACGGCTTCCGCGTCCTTTCCTTCGTTATCATACAGTCCGGTTTTGAACTGCCAATGAAGCAAATGAAAACAAAATACGACAGGATTATGAACGGTTCTACCGGTTAAAATCCACCTGCTGACGCTCTGACCAATAGGTCAGGGCGTTTTTAATATCCTGCTCCGGCAGATCAAAATACTCCGCCAGCTGCCAAAGCTCTGTATAACCTGCGGCAAAGGCCTCCCGGAAATCCGATTCCCGGAGAAAGCGCTGTGCCATATACCGGTTGGCCCGGTATTCGCTGCGCTCCACCAGCTCATAGGGGCTGTCTACCTTGTGAAGCGCACCGGTGGCGATGTGCCCCAGCTCATGGCAGCACACCCCCCGCAGCAGCCGGGTGGAGGTGATTTTCGTAAAGTCCAGAAATACGGCACAGAACTGCCCATCCCGCACAGTCGCGCCGGGCTGGGGAACGCCGTTATAGGGGATCACATCCACACGGTTGGCTTTGCAATAATCATAAAAATGCGCTAATTCAAACAATGCCTTATTTCTCCCGTTCGGATAGCCGCCGGCTGCGCATCAGGCGCACCATATCCCGGACGGTCTCCTTTTGTTCCTCATCCAATTCCTTAAATTCGCCATAGAAGGCAACATCTACTTCGTCCAGAATATCTGTCTGGGCAGCATCGTGGCCCAGCAGGTATCCCACAGACACGCCAAAATAGGCGGCAATTTTTTGGGCAGTTTCCGCGCTGACACTTTTTTTGCGACCCATCTTCAGATCGGTCATCAGTCCGCGGCTCAGTCCAGTCTCATCACACAGGCGGCCGGGGCGGATACCGCGCTGGGTGCAAAGGGTTTGGATCATTTCGTACAAATTGCCCATATATTTACCTCCGTACTTGTGCAAGTACACAAATTCCGCAAAAGCGGATATTTTTCTCTTGACTTGTACTCGAACAAGTACTAATATAAGGGCGTGGCAAGTACCTGAACGCGTACATAATTTAGCTGACAACTATATATTAGTACATGGACAGGTACTTGTCAAGTCTAAAACAGGAGGTGATGGGATCGTGGGTCAAATTCCGGAAGAAGCGTTCTATCCGGCACGAACAGCTTACCGAAGGATCCGTACAACAAACAGGACAATTTTAGCGGGGTTGATGCTCCGGGACCCCCAGGCCATGCCCCCGGCGGCCTGGTGTACGGCCTGCGGCGCAGAGGTGTACCGGCAGGACAGATTCCTGTGCAGTCGCTGCGGTCCCGAGGCAGATGACTGATCTGAGCAGCAGTGCCATTCTGGAGGAGCTGCGGGCTATTGCCCTGGCCAGAGCCACGGATTTCATGGCGGTGCGGGATGGGCAGCTGGAGATCCGGTCCACATCGGAGCTGACACCCCAGCAAAGCGCGGCCATCGCTTCCATCGAGCGCTCCACAGCCGGGCTGAAGTTGAAGTTCTATGACAAGCTCAAGGCGCTGGAGCTGCTGGGCAAGTACATGGGACTGTTCGATTCCCGGGCCGCCTGGCAGGATAGCCCGGAGAACAATCTTCTGCAGGCTATTGTGGAATCTACAGCAGGGGAGGTGAGCGTCCATGATATACCGGAACTTCAGCAAGCGGCAGCTGCTGGCCATGACCTGGTGGAATCGGCCGGCAATGAAGCAATTTGACGGCATCATCTGCGATGGCGCTATC
>JAGBTC010000010.1 GCA_017631545.1 Oscillospiraceae bacterium | reverse complement strand
GTAGCCTTGCTCGTTCCGGCACAGCAACACCAGATGACGCGCTTCGCTGTCCAGCTCATGCACCTTGTTAAAGCGGGTGCGTGGCGCAACATAGACCTCACAGCCGATGATGGGCTTGATCCCCTCCGCCTTGCGGGCGCGGTAGAAGTCCACCGCACCGTACATCACGCCGTGGTCGGTGATGGCCACAGCGGTCTGCCCCAGTTCCTTAACACGCTTGACCAGCTGCGGAATGCGGCAGGCGCCGTCCAGCAGAGAAAATTCCGTATGCAGATGTAGATGAACGAAGGACATCGCCCTCACCCGTCTTTCTCTTTATTTCTTGTTTGTCCAGACCATGATCAGGTAATACGCTGCCCAGATGGCGAAGATGACCACAAAAACCGGGGAAAACGTTTGCCACAAATGGGTCATCAGCTCCGGCGCATCGGCGTAGCGCTCCGGGTGGAGCAGCCGGGGCAGCAGTGTGCCGCCGATGGTAATGGCCACGGAAACGCCAAGGGCATTCTTGGCGGCACGAAGCAAAAGGTACACCATCGTATCTCTCCTTGTATCTTTATTCGTCTGCAGCCTTTGCCGCCTTCTCCAGCGTATCGCCGGTCAGGCGGTAGATCGTCCAATCATCCAGAGGGACGGCCTTCATGCGTTGGGTGTAAAAGTCGATGGACGGGGTGTTCCAGTCCAGACACACCCACTCCAGCCGGCCGCAGCCGCGCTCCAGCGTGATGGCAGCCAACTGCTCCAACAGGCCCTTGCCATACCCTTTCCCCCGATATTCCGGCAGTACGAACAGGTCTTCCAAATAGATGCCCGACCGACCGAGGAAGGTGGAAAAGTTATGGAAAAACAGGGCAAAGCCCACTTCCCTGTAACCTTCCAGCGCAAAAATCACTTCGGCCTTTTTCTTTTCAAAGATCCACTCCCGCAGAAGCTCCGGCGTGGCCACCACCTCATGGGACAGCTTTTCATACTCGGCCAGTGCGCGGATAAAGTCCAGAATCTTCTGTTCATCCCCGGGAACAGCAAATCGGATTTTCATACTCTCTTGCTCCTTCTCTCTACCATGCGGCACACCATCTGCACCAGCCGCGTGGGAATGTAGCTGATGATCGCGCCGCAGAAATTCAAAATAGAGTCGTCCACATCGGCCACCCCAAGACCGGTGCGCCACTGGAATGCTTCGATTCCCACCGCTACCGCCGCCATCAGCGGAATAAACAGCCAGAAACGGCGCATGGGGCGGTACAGCACAGGCAGCAGCACCCCAAGGGGCGCCAGCACCGCAATGTTGCCAAGCAGATTGGACAGGCTGGACAGGCTGCCGGTGCGGCGATAGTGAACGACGAAGCGGCGAATGGTATAAAAGGGCTCCAGATTGACTGCGCCGCCCCACGCCCGGTCCAGATGGAACAGTCCGCCAAACAGCAACAGCCCACCCACGATGATCAGGTAGTACACCAGCAGCACCGTCAGCGCACCCCGGTACAGCCGCCTGCGCCCCTCCCGCGCGGGAATTCGCCGGGCGCGCATAAGCACACCCAGCCCCGCCGCAGTCACAGACAGCACCGGGATCAGCAGCTGCGTTCCAACGCCGAGGGCATCCCCCCGCCACAGCCAGAAGAGATTCATTCCCAGCGCAGCGGCATAGCAAAGCAGTGAGATCAACACAGGCTCATCCCTTCTCCTGTCCTGCCAGCTCCACCAGCTTACGCAGGCGGTGGTTAAAGGCAGACTTGGTCACCGGCGGGTCGCACCGCCCGGCCAGCGCAGCCAGCGACTCCTCCGGAAATTCCGTTCGCAGACGTGCAGCCTCCTTGAGCTTATCGGGCAGCGTGTCCAATTGTCCGGCCTGATGCAGACGGTGGATGGCCTCGATCTGGCTTTGGGCCGCGTCCACCACCTTGCCCATGTTTGCCGCGTCACAGTTCACCTGCCGGTTGACACTGCCCCGAATGGTCTTTTCCAGCTTGGCGTTCATAATATGCATGGCAGACAGGGGCGCGCCAAGGCCGGTAAGCAGATCCTCAATGGCCTCGCTGCGTTTGAAGTAGGTGATGTAGTTTGCCTTGCGGGTGGCCTGCTTGGGGTCAAAGCCACACTCGCGCATCAGGGCAAAGACCTCCCGGCTGACATTGAAGTGAGAGGTGGCCAGCTCCAGATGATAGCTCTTCTCCGGGTCGGTCACCGACCCCCCAGCCAGAAACGCCCCGCGCAGAAAGGCAAGGCGGCAGCACGGCTCCTCAAGCACAGCGAAATTGATGTGGTTTGCCACCATGCCCGCCACCTCCACGCCATAGACCTCCCGAATGGCGGAAAGCTTTTCCGGTGCGACGATGGAAAACACACGTTTGCCCACGCTGCCCGGCGCAGGAATGCGATCAAACTCCAACCGGAAGGCCTTTTTGAACAGCTGGGGCAGCCGAGCCAAAAACGGCTCACTTTCGCTGACGATGCGAATCTCACTTGCGGAAAAGAGATTGCAAAACAGCAGCACGCCGTATGCCTCCGCCTGCGCGCAGCACTTGCGCGAAAGGGCGGCACGGCACAATTCACTTTTTACCTGCGCGGCAAAAGACATGGTACTCACCTTATTCTTCCACGATATCGCGCCGTTCACCCCGGAACATACCCACGGCACGCTGATGATAAATATCCATAATGGCCTCAGCCAGCCGAGATGATGAATGGCGGGCAAAGTTCCCGGTCTGTGCGGCAATGGGACGCTCAACCAGCTCCAGACCCAGCAGCGCGAAGCGCTCCCGGTCGACGAGCAAGGGAGCAGCATCCTCCTGACGATAGCGCTCCACAAGACCGGGCCGTACCGCCTCACTGTTGGCAAGGCATACATCCACCAGACCGGGCGCGCCGTGGTTCAGCAGCGCCTCCACATGATCGGCAGCGGTATAGCCCTCCGTCTCGCCGTCCTGTGTCATGATGTTGCAAACGTAAATTTTCAGCGCCTGGGAGCGGCAGACGGCCTCCACCACTCCATCCACCAGCAGATTGGGGATAATACTGGTGTACAGGCTGCCCGGCCCCAACAGGATCAAATCCGCATCCCCGATGGCCTGCAGAGCCGAGGGCAGCGCGGCAGGCCGCTCCGGGATCAGGGACACCCGGGCAATGCGGCAATCCTGCATTTTCTTGAAGGAGAAGATGCGCGACTCCCCCACCACACGGCTGCCATTTTCAAATACCGCCTCCAGCTGCACATCTGCACTGGTAACGGGCAGCACCCGTCCCGTGATGGCCAGCACCTGACTCATCTGCTCCACCGCCTCCTCAAAGGAACCGGTGATGCCGTTCAGGGCAGCCAGCAGCAGATTGCCAAAGGATTGCCCGGACAAAGATCCCTCCTTGAAACGGTAGGCCAACAGCTGCTGCATAATGGGTTCTACGTTGGCAAGAGACTCCATGCAGTGGCGGATATCACCGGGCGGGGGCATCCCGATCTCCCGGCGCAGCATGCCCGAGCCGCCGCCGTCATCGGCCACGGTGACAATGGCGGTAAGATTTTTTGTGTATTGCTTCAGTCCCCGCAGCATGGCGGACAGCCCCGTGCCGCCACCGATGGCGACCACCTTGGGCCCGTTTTCCCACTGCTGACGGTTAGGCAGTGCGTCCGGCACAGCCAATCCCTCCCTGCGTTCAGTTTCTTGCGATGTCCCGGTGATCCTCGCTGACAGCATAGCCCTGTTGACACACATGCTCTGCCACTCGGTGGACAATGGCCACCGAGCGGTGATGTCCGCCGGTGCATCCAATCGCGACCACCAACGCAGTTTTGCCCTCCTGCACATAGCGGGGCAGCAGATAGTCCAGCATATCCTTCAGCTTGGTCAAAAATTCATCCGCCTGTCCGTCCCGGAACACATAGTCCTGTACTGCTGCATCCAACCCGGTTTGGGGGCGCAGCTCCGGCACATAGTAGGGGTTGGGCAAAAAGCGCACATCCAAAACCAGATCGGCCGCCCGGGGGATCCCGTGCTTGAAACCAAAGGAGGTCACACTCACGCGCAGATTTTCCTTTGTCTCGCGCTCGCACAGAAACAGACGATATAGCTCGTCCCGAAGCTTGGCAGTGGGCAGGTCGCTGGTGTCAATAATATGGTCGGCGCGCTCACGCAAACCGCAGAGCAACTCCCGTTCCCGGGCGATCGCCCCCTCCAGCGAAAGCGCTGCATCCTCTAACGGATGGCTGCGGCGGCTTTCCTTGTAGCGCTTGATGATGGTGTCGTCCGCCGCGTCCATAAACAAGATCTGGTAAGGGCATTTCATGTCCGTCAGCTCGTCCAGCGCCTGAAACAGAATGTCAAAATTACCGCCGGCGCGCACGTCGGTGACCAGCGCCACCCGCTCGTATTCCCCAGCACCGGAAGCTCCCATCCCCATCTCGGCAAACTTGGGGATCAGCGGTACGGGAAGATTATCCACACAGAAAAAGCCCATATCCTCCATAAAGGAAGCTGCCCGGCTCTTGCCCGCCCCGGACAGGCCGGAAATAATCACAAATTCCATTTTCTATCCTATCTCCCTTTGTATGTGCTACCGCTGCGCGTCAGTGCAGCTGCTTCACTTCCATTTCAAGCGCCACACCGGTTTTTTCCAGTACAATGGTGCGGATCTGCTCCACGAGCGAAAGCACATCGGCACAGGTGGCACCCCCCCGGTTGACCACAAAGCCCGCGTGCTTTTCCGAAACCTGCGCGTCCCCAACCCGTAGCCCCTTCAGGCCACACTGGTCGATGAGCGCTGCGACGAAATAGCCCTCCGGCCGCTTGAACATGCTGCCTGCGCTGGGGTATTCCAGCGGCTGCTTCTCCTTCCGCTGGGCGGCAAGCTGCTCCATACGCGCAGCGATGGCCGCCGGATCGCCCGCCGCAAGTTCCATGCGGGCGGCGAGGATCATCCGCTTGCCATCAGAAAAGGCACTACGGCGATAGCCAAAGCCAAACTCGCGCTCCTCGCGCACCGTTCCGTCCGCGTACAGGCAGGTAACGCCGCGCACCACCTGCGCCATCTCACCGCCGTAGGCGCCGGCATTCATGGTCACCGCGCCGCCCAGCGTACCGGGGATGCCGTGGGCAAATTCCAGCCCCGTCAGCCCCTGCTCCCGGGCAAAAACCGCCAGCCGCGCCAGCGTAATACCGCTCTGGGCAACGATGTGCGTCCCGTCCACGCAGCATTCGCGCAGCCCGGATGTTTTGATCACAAAGCGCTCCACACCCGCATCCGGTACCAGCAGGTTGGAGCCGTTGCCCAGAAAAAAGGGTTCCACTCCCATCTGCTTGGCCGCCAGCACCGCCTGTACCGCCTGCTCCTGCGTGACAGGCAGAGCCATCAGCCGCACCGGGCCGCCGATATGAAAGGAGGTGTGCCGGGACATAGACTCGTTTTCCCGCAGCTCCAGCTGCGCGCAGGTATCCGTTAAGCGCTGCTTCAGCGCGGCAAATGCACTCATACGATTCCCCTCCAGAGCAAACAAAGCAACAGGGTATAACACCCCAAATTTATCAGAGTACATTATAACAAATTCCGCAGCAAAATAGAATAGCTTCCCACAAAAAAACTGCTCCGCATAATAAAAACGCCCCGTGCCACGGCACGGGGCGTTAAACACTTATTCGCTGATCTGTTGGAAGTGGTTGTCCATGCGTTGGCTAAGCTCCAGCGCGGCGTTGTGACCCATTTTTCGGTTGCGGTTGTTCATGGCCGCCACCTCGAGAATGCTGGCCAGATTGCGCCCGGGCTTGACCGGGATAGTCAGCGAGGGCAGGGATGTGTCCAGAATTTCCACATAAGTGGAGTCCATACCCAGCCGGTCGTATACCTTGCCCTCTTTCCACGCCTCCAGATTGATCACAAGGTCGATCTCCTGCGCGTCCTTGATCGCGCCCATACCGAACAGGCGGCGCACATCGATCACGCCGATGCCGCGCAGTTCCATATAGTGGCGGATCAGCTCCGGCGAGGAAGCCACCAGTTTTCCGCTGTTATCTTTAATGATGTCCACTGCATCATCGGCAATGATGCGGTGTCCGCGCTTGATCAGCTCGATGGCTACTTCGCTCTTGCCCACGCCGGACTCGCCCTGAATGAGCACACCTTCGCCGTACACCTCCAGCATAACGCCCGAGCAGGTGATCCGGGGTGCCAGATGCAAACGCAGGCTGCCGATGAGGGAGCTTGTGAACACGGAGGTAGTCTCCTGCGTACGCAAAACCGTGCGGTCGTATTTTTCCGCCATCTCCATGCACTCCGGGAACGGCTCGATCCCCCGGGTAATGATCAGTCCGGGCACCGGACGGGCCAGCAGACGCTCAAAGCTCTCCCGCCGCTGCTCGGCACTCAACCCGGACAAATAGGTGGTCTCCACCAGCCCGATGACCAGCAGCCGCTGCTCATCAAAATAATCGAAAAAGCCGGTCAGCGGCAGACCGGGACGGTTAAGATCCACCGTGTACAGCGGACAGCTTTCGTAGTCCGTGCCGCCGCGCAGCACCTCCAGATGAAATTCCTCGATGATCTTGCCCAACTTCACGCTGTACCCCTGTGCCATAGGATCGCTCCTTTTCTTTTGTGTACTTTGAGTATAGCGTATTTTTTCTTCCTTCGCAAGAGGATTGTGTCATTGACAGCGTTGGAAAGGCATGTACGCTGACCGCAAGGCCATGCACGGCGATATGCACACCCACACCAACTCCGGCGGCACCAGCGATGGAAAAACCCCGCTGGGTGAGTTCGTCAAGCAGCTTAAGTCTCTGGGACTGGACTTTGCCGCCGTGGTGGATCACAAGCAGATTAGTCACTGCTTTCTGCCTGAGTGGGACGATATGCTCATCTGCGGCACCGAGCCGGGGATGACGCTCAACGACCCCACCCGGCCCCTTCGCTCGTGCAAGATGCACTACTGTATGCTCTTCCAGCACCCCTCGGACTATTTCCGAGTCATGGATGCCTTTCCCGAATTCAACTTCACCGGTGGTCAGGACGGCCACAACAGCTATCCCAACATGACCCCCGAGCGTGTGGCCGAGCTGTCCCGCTTTATATACAGCCTCGGCGGTCTGATGGTGCACGCCCACCCCAAGCAGCTCATGGCCTCGGACGAGCCACTGCACTACTACTTTGGCGAGTACATGCCGCTGGAGTCCATTCTGGGGCACGCCAACTCCTTTGACACGGTGCAAAACCGCAATCTGTGGGAGTCCCTGCTGAAGCAAGGAAAGCGGGTACACACCCACGGCGACAGCGACACCCACGCGCAGGCAAAGAATTGCTCTCTGACCACAGTCTACGCCCGCGAAGCAAATGGCGCCGCCATACTGCGCGAGGTGCGCGAGGGTGATTGCGCCGCCGGCAGCATTGGCGTAAAGATGGCCATTTGCGGCACGCGCATGGGCGGCCACCTCCCCTACCAGGACGGACTGGTGCTGGCCATCCGCCTGGACGACTACTACGCACCCGCCATGCTCAAGGACACAGTCTACTGCCTGAAGGTGTACACCGACCAGGGTCTGGCCTACGCCTCAGAGTTTGACGGCACCAAGCCGCAGCAGCTGACCATCCCTGTCCAAAAACGCCGCTATTACCGCGTAGAAGTGACCAACGAGAGCGATGGTTTCTTTGTCTCTATTTCCAACCCTATCTGGCTGGACGAACAGCTGTAAAAAAACTGGTATTCCCGTGAAAAAATTTTGAAAAAGACCTTGCAATTTGACTGATAATCTGTTAATATATCTGACGATGCTCCATCGAATGAGCGAACTTCTAAGCGAGGAGGTAAGCGAAATGGCCAAATGTGAATTCTGCGACAAGGGCGTTGTGTTCGGTATCCAGGTGTCCCACTCTCACCGCCGCTCCAACCGCCCCTGGAAGCCCAACGTGAAGCGTGTCAAGGCGATCGTGAATGGCGCTCCCACTCATGTGTACGTCTGCACCAGATGCCTCCGTTCCGGTAAGGTCACCCGCGCGGTGTGATCGAATAAGGCAAATTAAAGCTCCGTGTCCCTTTGGACGCGGAGCTTTTTTCTCCCCTGTCGATACTGGCAAAGAAAAAAGACGCTCCGACGGAGCGTCTTTTTTGCATGTCAGACTGTTTCTCAGCCCTGCTCGCGCATCTTGGCGAAGCAGTCGCTGCAGTAGACGGGACGATCAGACTTGGGCTCGAAAGGAACCTTAGCCTCACCACCGCAAGCGGCGCAGGTAGCAGTGAAAAACTCACGGGGGCCACGGGCAGCGTTCTTGCGGGCGTCACGGCAAGCCTTGCAGCGCTGGGGCTCGTTCTGGAAACCTCTCTCAGCGTAGAACTCCTGCTCACCGGCGGTGAACACGAACTCGTTGCCACATTCCTTGCATACCAGAGTCTTGTCTTCGTACATGTGAATTCCCTCTCTTTGACTTGTTCCCGGTCCTGCCGGGAAATGATATTTGCGATCAGCCTTGGCTGATTTCGCCGGAATTAAACAGGCGCGCCACTTTGCGCCGGATACGCTGGACCGCATTGTCCACCGATTTGGTCGTCTTGCCGATGTGCCGCGCGATCTCATCGTAGGACAGACCGCTCAGGTATAGGGCAAGCACCTTCGCTTCGAACCCGGACAATTGGTCTTTCAGAGCGTGAAAGCGCTCTTTCCATTCCTCTTTGCCAATGAACACATCCTCAGGCGTTTCCTTTTGAATGGAAAGCGCTCCCATTGCCGTGTCAAACAGAGGGGTTTCGAATGAAATATAGCTGTTTAACGGAATATGCTTGTCACGCACGGCATCCCGGATGGCGGAAGTAAGCCGCCGGCGGATGCAGACCTCGGCATAGGTGTCAAACCGAGTCTGGTGCGCGGGGTCGAAGGTACGCACGGCAGCAAGAAGACCGAGCATTCCCTCTTGAAACAGGTCCTCATGATCTCCCCCCGCCAGAAACAGCGGACGGGCACAAATGCGAACCAGCTGGGCGTGACGTGAAACAAGCGCGTCCTCGGCCGGAAGGCTGCCCTGCGCGACAAGAAGACAAAGCTGCTCGTCAGAAAGCTGCGTAAATCCGGTCACTTCCTTGCCCATGTTCACACTCCTCAAGTAGTTTAATTAATATTGCACCTTTTGTCAAGTGATTTTTTCAAAAAGTTTGTAAACTTCCACGATTTTCAGCAAAAGCTGTGTGTTTTCAGCGGATTTAGAGCGATTTCACCAGAGAGACAAGACGCTCGGCACAGCTCTGAGCGACCGTCTGACTCTCCGCTTCCACCATCACGCGCATCAGCGCTTCCGTGCCGGAAGCACGCACCAGCACGCGGCCGCGGTCAGCCAGCTGCTCCTCCTCCGCGCGCACCGCATCCCACAGCTTGTCGCTGGCAAGGATCGCCTTCTTCGCGTCATTGTCGGCCACAGGTACGTTGATCAGCACCTGAGGATAACGGGGGCAGGCCCCGAACAGACGGCTTGCCTTCATGCCACTTTCCTTCAACAGTGCAAGCATCTGCAGCGCAGTCAACTGCCCATCGCCGGTGGTGGCATGCTCCAGGAAAATCATGTGGCCGGACTGCTCGCCGCCGATGGCAAAGCCCTTTTCCACCATGCGCTCCAGCACGTGGCGGTCGCCCACGTCGGTGCATTCCACCTTCACCCCGTTTTCCTTCGCCCAGACGTGCAGACCCAGATTGGACATGACGGTGGCAACGATGGTGTCCCCGGACAGCTTGCCCTGCTGCTTGAGCGCAAGACCGCAGGCGGCCATGATCTGGTCGCCGTCGATCAGCTCGCCCTCTTCATCTACGGCAAGGCAGCGATCCGCATCACCGTCAAAGGCAATGCCCATATCATAACCGCCTGCCTTGACCATGGCGGCAAGGGCATCGATGTGGGTGGAGCCGCACTTAGTATTGATGTTCACTCCGTCCGGGTCGGCATTGATCACGTCCACACGCAGCTTGGAAAAGCGGTCGAACAGACGGGCAGCAGTGGCGGAGGCGGCACCATTGGCACAGTCCACCAGGATCCGCAGACCGCCCAGGGTGGAGTCCACGCTGGACTCCAGATGGTCGATGTAGTCGTCCGAGGCCTTGGGTGCCACATAGCTGACCTTGCCGATCTCGCTGCCGGTCTTCATGGGCACGTTGTTGTGGCCGAAGAGGACGATGTCCTCAATTTTCTCCTCCAGATCATCGGACAGCTTGAACCCCTGTCCGTTGAAAATCTTGATGCCGTTATGCTCAAAGGGGTTGTGGCTGGCGGAGATCACAATACCTGCATCCGCGCCGGAATCCACGGTGACCCACGCCACGCCGGGGGTGGGCAGCGTACCCAGATCCATCACGTCCGCACCGGCGGTACACAGCCCGGAGATCAGTGCACCCTTGAGGAGATCGCCCGAAATACGGGTGTCCTTTCCGATGGTGACCAGAGGACGCTCCCCTGTCCTCTTATTCTTTGCCAGCACCTGTGCGGTAGCAAGGCCGACCTTATAGGCCAGATCCGCATCCAGACCGGCATTCACCACGCCGCGAATACCGTCGGTTCCAAACAGTTTACCCATAAAAAACACCTCTTAAAGCAAAATATATGTGGTCAGCGTTGATTTTCTATATGCCCACCATAAGCGTATGTCAGACGGACACGATCGTTCTTCTCCTATCCAAAGGTCAGCTGCTCCGGGCATGCGGCCACCGTGCCGGGCACGGGCAGCCCCAGATGCTCATAGGCCTTGGCGGTCACGCAGCGCCCCCGAGGGGTGCGGGTGAGGAAGCCCAGCTGCATCAGGTACGGCTCGTACACATCCTCCAGCGTGACTGCCTCCTCGTTGATGGTGGCGGCCAGCGTCTCCAGTCCCACGGGGCCGCCCCGGTAATTTTCCATGATGCTGCGCAGCATCCGATGGTCGATGGAGTCAAGGCCAAGATCGTCGATCTCCAGCGCGGTCAGCGCCCGGTCGGCCACCTCCTTGGTGATCACGCCCCCTGCCTTCACCTGCGCGAAATCGCGCACACGGCGCAGCATACGGTTGGCGATGCGGGGTGTACCGCGGGAGCGGCGGGCGATCTCCATGGCACCATCGTATTCGATGGGCACTTCCAGAATGCCGGCCGAACGCATCACGATCTCGCACAACTCCTCCGGGGTATACAGCTCCAGCCGCAGGGTGACGCCGAAGCGGTCACGCAGAGGGGCAGACAGCTGTCCGGCCCGGGTAGTTGCACCCACAAGGGTAAAGTGGGGCAGGTCAAGGCGTACAGAGTTGGCGCTGGGCCCCTTGCCGATGATGATGTCGATGGCAAAATCCTCCATGGCCGGGTACAGCACCTCCTCCACCGAGCGGTTGAGGCGATGGATCTCGTCCACGAAGAGGATGTCGTTTTCGTTGAGGTTGGTCAGCAGCGCCGCCAGATCCCCGGCCTTCTCGATGGCCGGGCCGCTGGTGATGCGCACATTCACCCCCATCTCATTGGCAATGATGCCGCTGAGAGTGGTTTTGCCCAG
>JAGBTC010000131.1 GCA_017631545.1 Oscillospiraceae bacterium | reverse complement strand
GGCTAACTATGCTGAAAGGAAAATCCGTCCTACTGGGCATCACCGGCGGCATCGCCGCGTACAAGGCTGCCTATCTTGCCTCCGCGCTGGTCAAACAGCACGCCCACGTGCAGGTCATCATGACCCAGAACGCCACCCAGTTCATCGCCCCGCTCACCTTTGAGCAGCTGACGGGCAACAAGTGTCTGACCGACACCTTTGACCGCAACTTCGTCCATCAGGTGGAGCACATCGCCGTGGCCGACCGGACCGACCTGGTCATCATCGCCCCGGCCACCGCCAATGTGTGTGCCAAGCTGGCCCACGGCATTGCGGACGATATGCTGACCACAACGGTGCTGGCCTGCCGCTGCCCCAAGCTGATTGCCCCGGCCATGAACACCAATATGTACGAAAATCAGGTGACCCAGGACAATCTGGACCTTCTGCGCCGATACGGCTGGCAGGTCATCGACCCGGCCAGCGGACGGCTGGCCTGCGGTGCAGTGGGCGCGGGCAAGCTGCCCGAGCCGGAGCTGCTGCTGGAGCATATCCTCCACGCCATCGCCCTGCCCCACGACCTTGCCGGCAAAAGGGTGCTGGTCACCGCCGGTCCTACGCAGGAATCCCTGGACCCGGTGCGCTACCTCACCAACCACTCCTCGGGCAAAATGGGCTATGCGCTGGCCCGTATGGCCGCGTGGCGGGGCGCGCAGGTGACCCTGATCTCCGGCCCCACCGCGCTGGAGCCTCCTGCCTTTGTGGACACCGTGCCCATCGTGTCCGCCGCCGACCTGTATCGGGAGGTGACCGCCTGGGCCGGGCAGGCCGACTTTATTTTCAAGGCCGCTGCCGTGGCCGACTACACCCCTGCCGACTACTGCGACAATAAAATCAAAAAGAAGGATGGCGACCTGTCCATCCCCCTCAAGCGCACGCAGGATGTACTCAAGCAGCTGGGCGAGGACAAGCGCCCCGGACAGATCATCTGCGGTTTTTCCATGGAGACGGAGAACATGGTGGAAAACAGCCGCGCCAAACTGACCAAAAAAGGCATCCACATGATCGCCGCCAACAACCTGAAGGTGGAGGGCGCAGGCTTTGGTGTGAACACCAATGTGATGACCCTCATCACCAACCACGAGTGCGTGGAACTGCCCCTGATGAGCAAGGAGCAAGTGGCGCTGGCCATTTTGGACAAAGCGTTGGAACTCTCCGCAGAAAACTGAATGTATGCAAAAAACGACCCACACTTTCGTGTGGGTCGTTTTTTATGAACAAATCAGCCCCAAGTCTCCTTGGCGTAGGCCTCCAGCTCGGCGTGGAAGGCCGGGTGGGCAATGGAGATCATGGCCTGAGCGCGCTCGCGCAGGGACAGGCCGGACAGCTTGACCACGCCGAACTCGGTGGCCACATACTGGATCATGGTGCGCGGCCCGGACACCACACTGCCGCCTGGAATGAAGGGCACGATGTTGGACTTGAGGTTGCCCTCCTTATCCGTACGGGCGGCGTTCAGGCAGATAAAGCCCTTGCCCCCCTGAGAACGGTAAGCGCCCTCCAGAAAGTCCAGCTGACCGCCGATGCCGGACAGCTGACGCTTGCCGGCCGTTTCGGCATTCTCCTGCCCCATCAGGTCCAGCTGCACGCCGCCCATGATGCCGATGAAGTTGCTCATCTTGCTCATGCGCTCGGGCGAGTGGATATAATCCACATCACCGGGATGGAAAATACCCGGCTCGGCATCCAGCCAGTCGTACAGCTCCTGAGAGCCCATGGCCAGATTCCAGCTGGACAGACCCTTGTCGATCTCCTTGCAACCGTTGGTCAGCTTACCGGCGCGGTACAGGGACAT
>JAGBTC010000130.1 GCA_017631545.1 Oscillospiraceae bacterium | reverse complement strand
GAGTGCAGCCGCCGCTACGACGGCAAGCCCGGCGACGATACCACGGCGCTGACCGTCTATATGCGCAGCCGGGAGCAGGTCAACCTGATGATCGGCCCCCCGGCCAATATGGAAGACAATGAAAAGATGCTTTCTTTGTTTTTCGGCAAGCGCGGCAAGCACATCGTCTGTGGCGGCACCACATCACGCATCGCCTCGGAATATCTGGGGAAACCGCTGCGTGTCTCCTTGGATTATGAGGACGACGACATCCCTGCCATCGGTTATATCGAAGGGGTGGATCTGGTGACGGAGGGTATTATTACCATCAACCGCGTACTGGACTACGCCAAAGATTACCTGCAGGATAACGAGACTTATTCCCAATGGTGCTACAAGCGGGACGGCGCGTCCCTGATCGCACAGATGCTATTTGAAACAGCTACTGATATCAACTTTTTCGTGGGACGGGCCGTCAACCCCGCCCATCAAAACCCGAACCTGCCCATCACCTTCAGCCTTAAGATGCAGCTGGTGCGCGAGCTGGTCAACTGTCTGGAGCAGATGGGGAAAACCATCCGCGTCAGCTATTTTTAGGAGGAACTATGAGAAAATTCGATACAAAAGTACAGCATTTGAAATATAAGGTGCTGCGTGAGGTGGCCAGAGCCGAGTGGAATGACACCCTGACCGAATCCATCTTCCAGATCCCCAAGATGATCTCGCCGGGGCCCCACTCCACCATGCGCTGCTGCATCCACAAGGAGCGGGCCATCGTCAACGAGCGCATCCATCTGGCCATGGGCGGCGACCCGGAAAATCCCAACGCCATTGAGGTCATCGGTATCGCCTGCGACGAGTGCCCCACCAGCGGCTACGCGGTGACCGAGGTCTGCCGCGGCTGCCTTGCCCGCCATTGTATGGACGCCTGCCCCAAGGGTGCTATCTACATCAAGGACGACCTGCACGCGGTGATCGACAAGAGCAAGTGCATCAACTGCGGCCTGTGCGCCAAGGCCTGCTCCTACGGTGCCATCATCGACCGCAAGCGTCCCTGTGAAAAGGCGTGCAAGGTGGGCGCCATTTCCATGGCGGAAACGGGCGAGGCCCATATCAACGACGACAAGTGCATCAGCTGCGGTGCCTGCATCTATCAGTGCCCCTTCGGCGCCGTGTCGGACAAGTCCTTTATCCTGGATGTAGTGCGTATGCTCAAGCAGAGCAAGCAGGACGGCACCAAGGTGTATGCCGTGGTGGCTCCCTCCATCGCCAGCCAGTTCTCCTACGCCAAGCTAGGTCAGGTGGTAAGCGGCATCAAGGCTCTGGGCTTCCACACGGTCATCGAGGCCGCTCTGGGTGCCGACCTGGTCGCCTGGGACGAGTCGGACGAGCTGGCGGAAAAGGGCTTTTTGACCAGCTCCTGCTGCCCCGCCTTTGTGGAGTATGTGACCAAGTTCTTCCCCAAGCTGCTGGACAAGGTTTCCCACAACCCCTCCCCCATGGCCGCCATGGGCAAGTACATCAAGTCCACCGACCCCAAGGGCAAGGTGGTCTTTATCGGCCCCTGCACCGCCAAGAAAAACGAGTTCCGCAAGCAAGCGGTGCGCCCCTATGTGGACAGCGTGCTGACCTTCGAGGAGCTGCAGGCCCTGTTTGACAGCCGCGATCTGGAAATCAGCGCCATGGAAGAGGACGTTCTGGACAACGCCTCCTTCTACGGCCGCATCTTTGCCCGCAGCGGCGGTCTGTCCGAGGCGGTGGCTCAGGCGCTGAAGGAAAAGGGCAGCGACTTTGAGGCAAAGCCCGCCGTCTGCTCCGGCATCGAGGAATGCAAGATGGCCCTGCTCAAGGCCATGGCAGGCAAGGCAGACTTCAACTTCATCGAAGGCATGGCCTGCATCAACGGCTGCATCAACGGCGCCGGCTGCCTGACCCACGGCCCCAAGAACAAAGCCGGCGTGGATACCTACGGCAAGGAAGCGATGGAGAAAACCATCTCCGACGCCATCAGCATTCTGAAATGATCATCGGGAACACAGGGGGGCGTCTCGCCCCCCTGTTCTGCCCTGTCTGAAGGAGGATCTCTCCATGCAAACTATTTTCGACTGCGTGGACGCAAGGCTGCCCGAGCACAGGCAGCTGCTTGAGGACATTGTCAACATCAACAGCTACTCTGCCGACAAGGCGGATGTGGACCGGGTGGGCGCCTATATTCGGGCGTTCGCGCAAAAGCAGGGCTTCGGGGTGGAGACCGTCCCCTTTGAAAAGGCAGGAAACGGCCTGCTGATCACCTGGAACACCGATGCGCCGCTGCCCCCTGTCGTCTTTACCGGACACATGGACACCGTGTTCCCCGTGGGCACCTTCGAGCCGCCCCTGTTTCGGGAGGAAAACGGCCGCTATTACGGCCCGGGCGTAACGGACATGAAGGGCGGTCTGGCCATCGGCCTGCTGACCATGTGCGCCCTGAAGGACGCAGGATTTCGGGACCGGCCCATCAAGTTTATCCTGATCGGTGACGAGGAATTGAGTGAGGGACTGTCCGGTGAGGCCGGCAAAGACTTCATCCGGGAAAACGCCCGGGGAAGCGCCGCCGCCATCACGCTGGAGGCTCATTCCCCCGGCAAGGTCACCGTGGGACGCAAGGGTTCCATCCGCTACAAGGTCTATGTGAAGGGTCACGCCACCCACGCCGGCGCCCACTATGCCCAAGGCATCAGCGCCATCAAGGAGGCCGCCCACAAAATTCTGGCCATCGAGGCCGCCAGCGATCCGCAGCAGATCACCTACAACTGCGGCATGATCACCGGCGGAACCTCCCCCAACACCGTGCCCGGCCAGGCCACATTCACCCTCTATAACCGCTACTGGCAGCTTGCCCAGCGTCAGGAGATCCGGGATCATGTGGAGGGGATCATCGCAAAATCCTACATCCCCGGCAGCACCGCCACCTTCGACATTGTGGGGGAGCGGCTGCCCATGGACGCCACCCCGGGCAACTATGCCCTGGCCGCCCACATCGATCAGGTGTCCCGGCAGTACGGCTTTGATGGTGTGACCCCCGTCAAGCAATCCGGCGGCTCCGATGCCTCCTATACCACCATGGCCGGCGTGCCCAGCGTATGCTCCATGGGCCCCGTGGGCGGACAGATCCACTCCCCCGACGAGTTTATGCTGGCAGACTCTCTGGCTCAACAGGCCAAGCGGCTGGCCGCCGTCGTGGCATTGCTTCCTGCTGACTTCGGCGCATAAGTCCCTGTCCCAACCAAATTTACACCAAGCAACGGGTATGTCGATACCCGTTGCTTTTTGCTTTTTCGGGGGTTGACAAGGGGTTTTTTTTAAGATAGACTACAGGTACAAACCAAACACCTTTGCATGACTGACGGATCAGCGGGTAACCGCGGGGGAGTGCAAAAGGCGAACGGCCGACCGTCTGGGCAAGTCAGTTAATGCTGATTTGCCCATTTTTTGTTGCTTAGAAAAGGAGAGTGCAGCTATGACACACGCAAACTGGGAGGGCTTCCGCTCCGGCGCATGGCAAAACGAGATCAATGTGCGCGACTTCATCCAGACCAACTACACCGAATACCGGGGGGACGGCGCGTTCCTGTCCAAAGCCACCGACCGCACCGAGGCGCTCATGGCCAAGGTGCGCGAGCTGTTCCGTCAGGAGCGCGCCAAGGGCGGCGTGCTGGACATCGACACCGAGACTGTCTCCTCTCTGACCAGCTACGCCCCCGGCTACATTGACAAGGAAAACGAGCTGATCGTGGGTATGCAGACCGACGCCCCCCTCAAGCGCGGCGTCAACCCCTTCGGCGGCATCCGCATGGCCCGTCAGGCCTGCGAGGCTTACGGCTACAAGCTCAGCGACAAGGTGGAGAACGAGTTCAAGTTCCGCACCACCCACAACACCGGCGTGTTCCGCGTCTACACCGACGAAATGCGCGCCGCCCGCAGCTGCCATGTCATCACCGGACTGCCCGACGCTTACGGCCGCGGCCGCATCATCGGCGACTACCGCCGTGTGGCCCTGTACGGCGTGGACCGCCTGATCGAGATGAAGAAAGCCGACAAGGCCGCCATCGGCGAGCAGGACTTCACCGCCGACACCGCCCGTGCCAGCGAGGAACTCTACCAGCAGATCGCCTTCCTTGGCTTCATGAAGGAGATGGCCGCCATGTACGGCTGCGACATCTCCCAGCCTGCCGCCAACGCCCGGGAGGCTATCCAGTGGACCTACTTTGCCTATCTGGCCTCCATCAAGGAGCAGAACGGCGCCGCCATGTCCCTTGGCCGTGTCAGCACCTTCTTTGACATCTATATCGAGCGCGACATCGCCCGGGGCGTGCTCACCGAGGCCGGCGCTCAGGAGCTGATGGACGACTTTGTCATCAAGCTGCGTATCGCCCGCCACCTGCGTACCGCCGAGTATAACGAGCTGTTCGGCGGCGACCCCATGTGGATCACCGAAGTGGTGGGCGGCATGGGCGAGGACGGCCGCAGCCTGGTCACCCGAAGCAGCTTCCGCTTCCTCAACACCCTGTACACCCTGGGCTCTGCCCCCGAACCCAATATCACCATCCTCTGGTCCACCGCCCTGCCTGAGGGCTTCAAGCGTTTCTGCGCCCAGGTGTCCATCGACACCGACTCCATCCAGTACGAAAACGATGACATCATGCGTCCCATCTACGGCGATGACTACGCCATCGCCTGCTGCGTGTCCGCCATGAAGGTGGGCAAGCAGATGCAGTTCTTCGGCGCCCGCTGCAATCTGGCAAAGCTCCTGCTCATCGCCCTCAACGGCGGCTACGACCTGAACAGCGATATGCACATCGGCCCCCAGATGGGCGTAATGGACGACGAGGTGCTGGACTTCGACGCCGTGATGGAGCGCTACAACACCTACATCGCGTGGCTCATGCGCCTGTATGTGAACACCATGAATGTCATCCACTACATGCACGACAAGTACGCCTACGAAAAGACCCAGATGGCCCTGCACGACACCGTGGTGGAGCGGCTGATGGCCTTCGGCGTGGCCGGCCTGTCCGTGGTGACCGACTCCCTGTCCGCCATCAAGCACGCCAAGGTGCGCCCCATCCGCAACGCCGCCGGCTACATCGAGGGCTTTGATACCGTGGGCGAGTTCCCCAAGTTCGGCAACGACGACGACCGGGTGGATCTGCTGGCCAAGGAGCTGACCCACACGGTCATCACCGAGCTGCGTAAGACCCCTGCCTACCGCAACGCCATCCACACCCTGTCCGTGCTGACCATCACCTCCAATGTCATGTACGGCAAGAACACCGGCGCCACCCCCGACGGCCGCGGCAATGCCGAGCCCTTCGCCCCCGGCGCCAACCCCATGCACAACCGCGAGGAGAACGGCGCGCTGGCCTCTTTGAACTCCGTGGCCAAAATCAGCTACGACGACTGCCGTGACGGTGTGTCCAACACCTTCTCCATCACCCCCGAAACTCTGGGCAAGACCGAGGGTGAGCGCAGCGGCAACCTGGTGTCCATTCTGGACGGCTACTTTGCCAAGAAGGCCCACCACATCAATGTGAATGTGATGAACCGTGAGACCCTGCTCAAGGCCTACGAAAATCCCGAGGAGTACCCCAACCTGACCATCCGTGTGTCCGGCTACGCGGTGAACTTCAACAAGCTGTCCCGGGAGCAGCAGCGTGAGGTCATCAGCCGCACCTTCCACGAGAGTATGTGATGCTGAAGGTACATTCCATCCAGTCCCTGGGCACGCTGGACGGCCCGGGGGTGCGCTTCGTGGTGTTCACCCAGGGTTGTCCCCT
>JAGBTC010000129.1 GCA_017631545.1 Oscillospiraceae bacterium | reverse complement strand
CGGTGCCCTGGAAATTCAGGCCGGTGGCGGGATTCTGGAACTCAGGCAGCTTGAGCATCTTGACCATCATGTCGTTGCTGACCAGCAGGGGGTTCATCTCATAGGGGTCAAACTTGGCCCAGACGTCCACCAGATCCTCATAGGTCAGCGTGCCGGCAGTACCCACCTGATACACCTTTGCGGCATTGTCGTTGCCGTCACCGTTGACCAGCACGTCAATGGCATCCTCCAGATGCATGCGGTTGATGTGGGCGCCGATCTGACGCAGGGTGACGGAGAACAGATCCAGCTTCTGGTGGCGGATGGCCTCGTAGGAGGCCACCAGCATACGGCCGCGCTTATGCAGCTTGACCAGATTGTCCTGCACCTTCACCGTGGTGCTGGGGATGACCGCACCCTCCTCCACGCGGCGCAGCTCCTTGTCCTCGCCGCCGGGCTGGGCGGTGATGGAGCGGTAGTCCATACCGTCAAAGCAGGTCACCGCAGCGGTGATGGAGGGCAGCAGATCCTGCTCCTCCATGCCCTGACGCACGCTGCGGGCAATGTACTCAGGGAACAGCACGGCAGAATCGGCGGTGCGGAAAAACTTCTCCACCACATCGCTGCCTGCGCCCTTCACCTTGATGTCAAAGCGCTTGAGCTGGCGCTGAAAGGCGTCCAGCCCCTCCAGCGCGGTGCCCTTGTACTGCTGGTCGGGATCCATGCTCTCCAGCACCTGAGTAAAGCTTTTGCCTGCCTCATGGTACATACCCTTTTCCAGCTTCAGATTGTCATACTGATAAGCCATCGTTTTCTCCTCCTCTTTCTCTTACAGACAGATCACAGCGGTTTTGGCCACGGTGTCCACATCCACGACCAGCGCGCAAATGCCGTCCTCGCCGGCCATAACGCCGCCCTTGCCGTCGGCCACCAGGCCCACCTTGCCCAGCTCCAGAGGCAGCGTGGCCGCCACCTTCACAAAGCCGTCCACCTGCACGCCCACCGCGCCGTTGCGGCACGCGCCGGCCACGCCGCAGAAGCTGTCGCCCTGCTCACAGGGCGCCACCGTGCCGTTGGCCGAGACCTTGACCACATGACCGTCCTGCACGCCCTCTTCGGCGAAGAAGGTCACCATCAGGCTGCCGGCCTGTTCAAAAGATACCTTGTTCATTTTTGTTCCTCCCGTTTATGTATTTGAAACCGGGTCTTTCGACCCCGAGCTTCCCCGTTTTCCTGCCGTTCAGATCAAGAACGCACCGTCGGTGTCTTCCACCGTCTCCGAGCGGACGCCGTGATCCAGCTGCGTCACCAGCCCAAACTGCTTTTGCGCCCGGGCGCTGTACACTCGCTTAAGCTCCAGCAGCTCGTCCTCCTCCAGCTTTTTGGCGATGCGCTCCATCACCGCGTGTTCCACGCTCTGCTCGCCCAGTCCGGCCAGACGCACCACCTCCCGGCGCAGGGCGTCCAGATAGCTTCTGCCCAGCGCCGCCTGCTTTTCCAGCTGGCGGTACTCCTCGTCAAAGCCCTCTCGCTCGGCCAGCGTTTTCAAGCTCCGGGTGCCGTGGGCGCGCTTGCTCTTCATCACGCCTGCCTTGGGCTGGGCAGGCACCGCCACAAAAGACCACTCAAAGGCGTCCGCCGCCCCTTCCAGACTGGTAAAGCACAGCTTGCCGCCGTAGGTTTCCCCCTTGCGGTGTTCGCAGCTGCCCACTCTGGCACCGCAAACGGAGCAGACCGTGCGCTCCACCGCACAGCCCACGCTTACCTCGCGCAGGATGCCGCCCTCCAGCTGGGCGATGAGCTCCTCGTTGCCCTTAGTACGCAGCATATACGCCCACGCCTTCACATAGCGATAGCCGTCACCGGCTCGGGTCAGCGTGCCCGGCTCGTCCACCACCTGAGTGCGGTAAATGCGCGCGGTCTGTCCTGCCGCCGACCACTGATGGTCAAAAATACCGCTCTTGCCCACAAACAGCTCGGCAAGTCCCTCCAGCGTTTCGGGCGCAAAGCGTTCCCCGTCCCGATCCACCTCGTTGTCACACAGGCGCACCGTAAAGGTGTATACCTGCTGTGCGCTCAGCTTGGCGCGGCTGAAGCGGTTGATCTGCTCCAGCTCCTGCTCCTCCACTTCGGTGTGCCCGTCACACACCGCCTGCTTGGTCACATTCATTCTTCCCCGTCTCCTTTCAATTGCTCGGCCTGTCGGCGGTACAGCTCCGCTTTGGCCTGTTCCACCTCGTCCTGCATATCGATCTCGGCCCACTCCACGCGTACGCTGCCGCCCCAGCCGCGCAGACGCAGCCACGCTTCGCAGATGCGCTCGATCACCGGCTCCAGACTGCGGCGGATGGCGGTGATCTCGCTGGTCATCAAATCGGCCTGCTGGCTGCTCATGCGCTCGGTGGACGACCAGGACAGACCCAGCATAAAGGGAGGGATGCCGGTACGAGCGATCAGCTGTTCCAGGATCTGTCGCACAGGCACCTCGCTGTCCAGCACCTGATTGTCCGCGCCGATGACCTTGATCTCCCCGTCGCCGGAGGCCACGAAGTCACGCACGGCCCCCTCACGGCCGCTCTGCATGGCGGCAGACCACTCTCTGGCCACACGGGCGCAGCGCTCCTCCGCCAGGCAGTCATACTCCCCCTTGCACACCACCGCAAAGCGCACGTTGCCCATGCGCTCCCAGTTCT
>JAGBTC010000128.1 GCA_017631545.1 Oscillospiraceae bacterium | reverse complement strand
GTGACCACCATCACCCTGCCGGGGCTGGGGGATGTGTCCTCCACCCAGCTGCGAGAGGTGCTGGATGAGGGACCGGGGGAAGAGTACCTGTGTCCTGCTGTGTACGGCTACATTTTGCTCAACGGCTTGTATGGAACCAAGGCCGATTTGAAGCACCTTGACCTGCCGCAGCTGCGTGCCTGCTCCTACTCCATGGTACGGGCCAAGCGAATCGCACACATCCGCGGTACGGAGGAAGAGGCGGTGCGCCTTGCCGCGCGCTGGGGCGTGGACGAAACGCTGGCGCGCCGGGCAGCGATTTTGCACGACTGTACCAAGTATCTGGAGTTGGACGAGCAGCTGGCCCTGTGCCGCCGCTTTGACGTGGAGCTGGACGAGCTGGAGCAGCGGGCGGTCAAGCTGCTGCACTCCAAAACGGGCGCGTGCATGGCTAAGCATATTTTTGGAGAAACTGAGCAGGTGTATCAGGCCATCTTCTGGCACACCACGGGCAAGCCGGATATGTCCATGGCGGAAAAGGTGATTTACCTTGCCGACTATATCGAGCCCACCCGGGATTTTGACGGCGTGGAGCCACTGCGTCGGCTGGCCTACGAGGATATTGACAAAGCGCTGCTCATGGGCATGGAAATGACCATCGAGGAGATGAAACAGCGGGGCAGCCCCATCCACAGCAATACACAGGGCGCCCGGGATTGGCTGCGGCAGCACGGTGTAACGCTGTAAGCGGCGAACAGAGGAGATAAGCTTATGTCAGAGAGAAAACATTCGTCACGGCGGGGCGGCAAGCACCTGATGAAAAAGGACGGCCTGCTGACCCGGTACAGGGCGTGGAAAGCGACCCTTGACCCCACCCGCCGCAAACGACAGCGGCTGCTTGAGGTGCTTGGGCTGACCCTTGTGGGGCTTTTGGTGCTGTGGGGTATCTATGGCTGGGTGTTCGGCGCGTCCGGTCTGCGTCCTTCCTTCCACACCCCCGGGGCGGGGGAGAGTACCACCACCATCGCCGCTGACAGTGCTCGCAAAAGTGGGGTATACACCATCTTGGTTGTCGGCAAGGACACCGGCGGCGGTGGAAATACGGACACCATGATTCTGGCAAGCTTTGATACCCGCGCCAAGAAGATCAACGCCATCAGCCTGCCACGGGACACCATGGTCAATGTCAGTTGGCGCACCAAAAAACTGAACACCGTGTATAACTACCACAAGGGCAAGGACAAGGACACCCAGGTGGAAAACGGAATGGCCGGGCTGCGTGCCTATGTGGGCAAGCTGACGGGCATCGTGCCGGACTATTATGTCATCGTGGAGTGGGACGCCGTGGGTGAGCTGGTGAACGCCCTGGGCGGCGTCACCTTTAATGTGCCCTACACCATGAACTATGACGACCCGGTGCAGGATCTGCATATCCATCAGGCCAAGGGCGAGCGGCTGCTGACCGGGGACGACGCCATGCAGGTGATCCGCTGGCGAAAGAACAACAATGGCAAGGGCATCGGTGATGCGGGGCGCATGGAGATCCAACAGAGTTTCCTCATGGCCGTGGCCAGAGAGTGCCTGCAGCTTAAGCACGTTGCCAATATCCCCACCTTCGCCAAGATCTTTCAGGAAAACGTGACCACCGACCTGTCCGTGGGCAACCTTGTTTGGCTGGCAGAGAAGGCGATGGGGATGAATGTGGAGGAGGATATCCGCTTTTACACCATGCCCTACGAGAATTACAGCCGTGGCACAGCCTACGTGATGCCCAAGGTGCCCGAACTGCTGGCTATTCTCAACGACGGCATCAATCCCTATAAGCGTGACATCCGCTCCGGCGATCTGGAAACCTTCTACAAAAACAACGGCAGGCTGACGCTGACCGGCGGTACGCTGGCCGACAGCTCGTTGGGTAAGGTTCCCGTGTTTGCTACGGAGGAAACGGCGCAGGCGCCCGACCCCACGCAGGTGGAC
>JAGBTC010000127.1 GCA_017631545.1 Oscillospiraceae bacterium | reverse complement strand
CCGAGATCGTGGCCAATGTGATCTATACCACCGGAAACACCAAGATATCCGACCTGCTGCGCGTGCTGCAAAAGAACAAGGCGCACATGGCCGTGGTGGTGGACGAGTACGGCGGCACCGAGGGCATCGCCACGCTGGAGGACATTCTGGAGGAACTGGTGGGCGAGATCTGGGACGAGCATGACGAGGTTGTGGAGTCCTTCTGCAAGCAGGCCGACGGCAGCTACCTGATCGCCTGCAGCGCCAATCTGGACGATATGTTCGACCTGTTTTCCATCAAGGGCGAGTGCGACGCCAGCACCGTGTCCGGCTGGGTTATGGAGCAGATCGGCCGCATCCCGGAGCAGGGCGACCGCTTTCAGGCCGATGGGCTGGATGTTACGGTCACCGCCATGGAGCAGCGCCGCGTGCTGGAAATTCGCGTGGAAGTGCTGCCCGAGGAAGGAGCCAAATAAATAGGATAAACCCCGGCGTGCCATCAGGCACGCCGGGGTTTTATATGTAGTGAGGGTTCTTTTGCGCTCAGCCCAGAATGGCGCCCTTGTCGGCGCTGGACACCAGCTTGGCGTAGCGGGCCAGATAGCCGGTCTTGATCTTGGGCTCGGGGCACACCCAGTTGGCGCGGCGCTGGGCAAGCACTTCGTCGGACACCTTCAGCTGGATGGTATGGGCAGGGATATTGATGGCGATGATGTCGCCCTCCTCCACCAGACCGATGGTGCCGCCGGAGGCCGCCTCGGGGGAGACATGGCCGATGGACGCGCCACGGGTGGCGCCGGAGAAGCGGCCGTCGGTGATCAGCGCCACATCCTTGTCCAGCCCCATGCCGGCGATGGCGGAGGTGGGGTTGAGCATCTCGCGCATACCGGGGCCGCCCTTGGGGCCTTCGTAGCGGATGACCACCACATCGCCGGCCACGATCTTGCCGGCGTAGATGGCCTCGATGGCCTGCTCCTCGCTGTCAAACACCCGGGCAGGGCCTTCATGCACCATCATCTCGGACGCCACGGCGGACTGCTTGACCACACAGCCGTCGGGGGCAAGGTTGCCCTTGAGCACGGCGATGCCGCCGGTGGCGGTGTAGGGGTTGTCGATGGGGCGGATGATCTCCGGGTTGCGGTTGACCACGCCGGACAGATTTTCCGCGATGGTCTTGCCGGTGCAGGTGATGAGGGAGGTGTCGATCAGGTTCTTCTTTGCCAGCTCCGCCATCACGGCATACACGCCGCCGGCCCGGTCCAGATCCTCCATATAGGTGCTTCCGGCAGGGGCCAGATGACACAGGTTGGGGGTGCGGTCGGAAATCTCGTTGGACAGGTCAAAGGACAGCTCGATGCCGCACTCGTGGGCGATGGCAGGCAGATGGAGCATGGTGTTGGTGGAGCAGCCCAACGCCATGTCAATGGTCTCGGCGTTGTGGAAGGCGGCCTCGGTCATAATGTCCCGGGGACGGATGTCCTTTTCCACCAGTTCCATGATCTTCATGCCGGCCTGCTTGGCCAGACGGATGCGGGCGGAGTAGACAGCGGGGATAGTGCCGTTGCCACCCAGACCCATGCCGATGGCCTCGGTCAGGCAGTTCAT
>JAGBTC010000004.1 GCA_017631545.1 Oscillospiraceae bacterium | reverse complement strand
CTATCAGGAGAATGCGCGGGTGGTCAAGCAGGTGGCGGCCTTGGAACAGGGGGACTTTGATGCCTTCCTGAAGCTAATCAAACAAAGCGGCTATTCCTCCTATATGTACCTGCAAAATGTCATTCCTGCCGGCTACAAAGAGCAGCAGGATGTTGCTCTGGCTCTGGCTATGTGTGAACATTATCTGCAGGATAAGGGGGCCTACCGCGTCCACGGCGGCGGATTTGCCGGCACTGTTCAGGCCTTTGTGCCCTTTGAGATCCTGGACGATTTCCGGGCAGGGATCGACGGCGTGTTGGGCGAAGGTGCCTGCCTTGTGCTGAGCATCCGTCCTCAGGGCGGCGTAGAGATGGAGGTGGACGCATGAAAATTGAAGCGTATATTGAGTCTCTGGTAGCCTATGCTATGAATACCGGGCTGGCGCAGCCGGAAGACCATCAGGTTCTGATCAACCGTCTGCTGGATCTGCTGAACAAGTCCGATTATGAGCCCTCCGGCGAGCCCATGAGCGAAGATCTGGAGGAAATCCTGGCAGGGATTCTTACATACGCCGTGGAAAACGGTTTGTGCGATGACGGTATCACCGCCAAAGACATCTTTGATACCCGCATTATGGGGGCGCTGACCCCCATGCCCCGGGAAGTGATCCGCACTTTCTGGGAAAAGTACGCACAGGATCCCGTCAAGGCGACGGACTGGTACTACAAGTTCAGCTGTGACACCGATTACATCCGCCGCTATCGGATCGAAAAAGATATGCGCTGGAAATACCGCAACCAGTACGGTGAGCTGGATGTTACCATCAACCTCAGCAAGCCCGAAAAGGATCCAAAGGCCATTGCCGCGGCAAAGAATGCCCCCCAGACGGCCTATCCCAAGTGCCAGTTGTGCCGGGAAAATGAGGGCTACGCAGGCCGGATGAACCATCCTGCCCGTGCCAACCACCGTGTAATTCCTTTGCAGATCTGTGGGGCGGACTGGTATGTGCAGTATTCTCCCTACGTTTACTACAACGAGCATTGTATTGTGTTCAATGCCGAGCACGTCCCCATGAAGATCGACAAATCCGCCTTCGAGAAGCTGCTGGACTTTGTCCGGGTCTTTCCTCATTACTTTGTGGGCTCCAATGCGGATCTGCCCATCGTGGGCGGCTCCATCCTCAGCCACGAACACTTCCAGGGCGGTCACTATACCTTCGCCATGGAGACCGCACCTGTGGAGCAGGTCATTTCCTTCCGGGGATTTGAGGATGTCAAGGCCGGTATCGTCAAGTGGCCCATGAGTGTCATCCGTCTGGTCGCCGCCGATCCGAAACGGATCGCTGCGCTGGCCGATAAGATTTTGGGGGCCTGGCGCGGCTACAGTGACGAGTGCGTTCATGTCATTGCTTTCTCAGACGGCCAGCCCCACAACACCATCACCCCCATTGCGCGCCGCAGGGGGGAGGACTACGAGCTGGATCTGGTGCTGCGCTGCAACATCACCTCGGATGAGCATCCTCTGGGTGTGTTCCACCCCCACGCAGATAAGCACCACATCAAGAAGGAGAATATCGGTCTGATCGAAGTGATGGGTCTGGCTGTGCTGCCCAGCCGCCTGAAGCAGGAGCTGAGTGACCTGGCTCAGGCTGCCTGGGAAGATCGGGACATTTCCGGCGACGAGCAGCTGCAAAAGCACGCACCCTGGCTGGCTGAGCTGAAGAAAAAGCATACCTTCACTCCGGACAATGCGTTGGATATCCTCCTGCAGGAGACCGGCAAGGTGTTCTCTGATGTCCTGGAGGATGCCGGTGTGTACAAGAACACCCCCGAGGGCAGAGCGGCCTTCCTGCGCTTTGTGGATTGGGTGAACCAGCTTTAATTCATAGAAAAGGGGAGATAGCATGGCAATCTCCAGGCGAGCATTTGGAACGCTGCACGACGGCACGCCGATATCCTGCTGGACGCTGACCAATGAAAACGGCCTGCAGGCAGAAATTCTGGATTACGGTGCCACGATCCGCTCCGTCCTTGTGCCGGACAAAAACGGGGATTTGGTGGATGTCGTGCTGGGGTATGACACCCTGGAAGAATATGTGGCAGACGATTGCTATCTGGGTGCAACCATCGGCCGTGTTTCCAACCGAATCAAAGGCGCGCAGTTTGCGTTGAACGGAAAAACTTACAAGCTGTACGCCAATAACGGCGAAAACCATCTCCATGGTGGGAAGCTTGGGTTCAATACCAAGGTTTGGAACGGGCAGCCGGTGGGGGATACGCTCGTGTTCACCCGTTTGTCCCCGGATGGGGAGGAGGGCTATCCCGGTAATCTGAATGTCCGCGTCACCTTTGGATGGAAGGCGAATAGTCTGAGCATTGCGTATGAGGCACAAACGGACAAGGATACCATCATTAACCTGACAAACCACAGCTATTTCAATCTGAACGGGGCCGGAAACGGTGACATCAACCGGCATAGGATGCAAGTGAAGGCGGATCGCTACACGCACAACGGCCAAGACGGTGTTCCCACCGGTGATCTGGTTTGCGTCGATGGTTCAGCCATGGATTTCCGCACCTCCAAGCCCATTGGCCGGGATGCAGACAGAGATGAGTCCTGCGTGAAGTTCTTCAACGGCTATGACTCGAATTTTGTCATCAGCGGCCACCCCTTTGCCACCGTGACCGGTGACCGGACGGGTATTACGCTGGTGGCCGATACGGATCAGCCCGGGGTGCATCTTTATACTGCGAACGCGCTGACCGACCGAATGGGCAAAAACGGCCGGCATTACGGTTTTCGCAGCGCATTTTATCTGGAGACCCAGCACTATCCCGACAGCATCCACCACCCGGAATGGCCCACCTGTATTCTGCGCGCCGGGGAAATCTTCCGCAGCACAACAACCTATACCTTTTGCTGAAGTTCAAAATGCAAGCAAGTCCACGCGGTTTCTGCACGGCGTGGATCTGCTTGCATTTTTTGTGGGATTGTGGGATAATTGGTGTAATTTGACCGCCGGGAGGAAATGACCATGTGTGAAATGAACTATTACCTGACCAGCACCAACGACGATACCGACCGCACCGCCGAGATGCGTGCCCTGCTGGAGCAGTACGGCGTGTGCCGTCTGGGCGTGGGTAGCTTTGTGGTGAACGGTCTGGATATGCCCGATAGATCCTCGCTGATGGGCGAGGGCAGCGCGACCACCCTGCTGCTGCCCCCCTCGCAGGGGGAGGCCTATGCGGTGAAGATCGGCTCTTTCTGCACCGTGAAGGATCTCTGTCTGCAGGGTGACCCGGAGCAGCAGTCCCGTCCCACGCAGGTGGGCGAGCGTCATGGCCTGCTCTTTCAGGGCACGGCCACGCTGAAGGATTGGAGCAATCAGCCCCGCAACAGCATGGTGTCCGGCTGCTTTATCACCGGTTTTTCCGGCGGCGGCATCACCTGCCGGGATACGGGTTATTTTACCTGCTCGTCCCTTGTGGTGACCAACTGCCACATTCTGTACTGCGGTGCGGGCATCAACATTTCCCACTTCAGCGAGTTCCATAAGTTTACCAACGTACTCAGTGAGCTGAACTGCTACGGCTGCATCAACAACGGCGGCAACAACGTGTTCACCAACTGTGGCTTCAATGACAACACCACCGGCTTTCTGATGGACAATTCCCAGGGGCAGTCCCCCAATAACTCCCACGGCTCCATGGTGGGCTGCACCATTAACCATTCGGACAACAACAACGGCATCGGCATTATTTCGCTGGGCACCAAGGCCGGCTATATGTTCACCGGCTGCCATGTGTTCTTCTCCAAAATCGTGGTGGAGGACTCCAACGGGCTGGTCTTTGACACCATGAACTACGGCAGAAAGGTGGAAATCGACATCAAGGGCGGCGGCACGGTCATTTTTTCCAACAGCGTGTTCCGCCCGGCACCCGACGCCATCCGCGTGGTGGATAACGACAATGTACACTTCGTCAACTGCTATACCCGAGACACCGGCGAGCCGGTGGGTATCTGAGCGTTCGGCGGAGGCTTCTCCCAAGGGGAGAAGCCTTCGCTTTTTTTTGCGTCGGGCGGCAAAAACGATTGCAAAAAGCGGGTTCTTTTGTTATAATATACTATCTGTTATTGTGGGCATTTTATATGCCTTTGCACGAAACCGGATAACCCGTCCCCCGGAATGAGGAGAGGTGTCTTTTTTGTACTTAAAAGCATTGGAGATCGAGGGCTTTAAGTCCTTCCCGGACAAAACGGTGCTGACCTTTGGTGAGGATATCACCGCCATCGTCGGCCCCAACGGCTCGGGCAAATCGAATATTTCCGACGCCATCCGCTGGGTCATGGGCGAGCAGTCTACCCGCGCCCTGCGCGGTGGCAAGATGGAGGATGTGATCTTCGGCGGCACGGCCAAGCGCAAGCAGACCAACTATGCAGAGGTGTCGCTGATTCTGGACAACTCCACCCATATCTTTGATATGGAGGAAAGCGAGATCATGGTCACCCGGCGCTACTACCGCACGGGGGAGAGCCTGTATTACATCAACCGCCGTTCCGTGCGTCTGAAGGATGTCAACGAGCTGTTTATGGACACCGGTCTGGGTCGGGAGGGCTACTCCATCATCGGTCAGGGTAAGATCGACGAGATCCTGTCCGTCAAGTCGGCCGACCGGCGCGAGATCTTTGAGGAGGCGGCGGGCATCTCCCGCTACCGTCACCGCAAGGAGGAGGCCGAGCGCAAGCTGGCCCATACGGACGAAAATCTGGTTCGCATCAACGACAAGATCGAGGAGTTGGAGGGACAGGTTGAGCCGCTGCGCCAGCAGAGTGAGAAGGCGAAGAAGTTCCTCATTCTGCGTGACGAGCTGCGCGGACTGGAGATCTCTGTGTGGCTGGATCAGCTGGAGCGCATCCGCTCCAACGGCATCCGCCTGTCCGCTGATTACGAGCAGGCGCTGCGCCGCAGAAAGCAGCTGGAGCAGGAGCAGGAGCAGCTCTACGCCGATGTGGAGCGGCTCAATGAGGCCATGCGCGCCAAGGATGTAGAGATGGAGACGCTGCGTACGCAGGTGCGTGAGCGGGAGGCGGGCGCGGCCGAGCTGGAAAGCGCCGTAGCCGTGCTGAACAACACCATCGTCCATAATCAGGAAAATGTCACCCGCATTCAGGGCGAGCTTGCCCAGCAGGAGGGACGCGAGGGCGGTCTGACGGAACAGATCGACCGGCGCAAGACCCGTCTGCAGGAAATTGACGAACAGATCGCCGGGCTGGACGAACAGCTGGAGCAGCTGCGTATCCAGTCGGAGGAAGCGGCCCGTTCTGCCGGGACACTGACCCAGGAGTTGGAGCAGCTGCGCCAGCGCATGGCCACCGAGCAGTCCGACGCCGCCGAGGCCAAGGCACTGCTGTCTGCCCTTGCCGCCGCCGCTCAGGAGGTGCTTGACCGGGACGAGACCGTCCGGCAGGAGCTGCGCGAGATGGACGCGCGCATCGAGCAGGAAAAGCAGGAGCAGAAAAAAGCGGCCAAGGAGCGCGCCAGGGCCGAGGAGGAGCGCGACGCGGTCAAGAATATCATCAGCGGATACACCCTGCGGCTGGAGTCCCGCCGACAGAAGGCGGCTCAGGCCAAAGACCGACAGGTTAAGCTGCAGATGGAAGAGAATGCGCTGACCTCCCGTATCCGTATGCTGACCGAGATGGAGAAGATGCACGAAGGCTTTTCCAAGGCGGTCAAGGCGGTCATGGGCGAAGTGGAGCGGGGCAGTCTGCAGCATGTCCACGGCCCGGTGGCCGGGCTGGTGCAGGTCAGCGACCAATACACCGTCGCCATCGAGACCGCGCTGGGCAGCGCCATGCAAAATCTGGTGGTCGACCGGGAAGAGGATGGCAAGGCCATCATTCAGTACCTCAAGCGAAGAGACATCGGTCGGGTCACCTGTCTGCCCATGAACGCCATTCGCCCCAGTGAGCTGCGTGAGGCGGCTGCGCTGGAGAAGGAAAAGGGCTTTGTTGGGGTGGCCGACCGGCTGATCAGCTTTGACAAGACCTATGCCAATGTGTTTTCCTTCCTCCTTGGCCGGGTGGTGGTCATGGAGGATCTGGACAGCGCCATTGCCTGTGCGCGCAAGTACAACCACAAGCTGCGTATCGTCACGCTGGACGGACAGCAGCTTAATCCCGGCGGCTCCATGACCGGCGGTGCGGCCAGCCGCAGCGCAGGTATTCTCAGCCGCGCCAACGAGCTGGAGCGCCTGCACCAGCAAAGCGCTCAGCTGGCAGAAAAGCTGGCACAGGCCGCCAGAGAACTGAGCGAGGCCGAGCGTGAGGCCACTGCCGCCGACTATGAGATGGATGCCGCCCAGACCCAGCTGCGCCAGTGGGAGGACGATCTGCTCAAGGCGCAGGCCTACTGCGAGCATTGCGACAGCGTGGTAAGCGCGCTGGAGCATCAGCGTCAGGCACAGGTGGGCGAGCTGGAGCTGCTCAAGCTGCGCTGCGAGCAAATTGAAACCGACACCGCCGCCGCCCGTGCGCGCATCGGGCAGCTGGAGGGTGCTGCCGCCGCGCTGGAAAGCGAGACACAGGGCAAGCTGTCCGGACAGGACGAAGTGCGCCGTCGTGCCGCCGCCCTTGGGGAGCAAGTGGCCGAGCTGACCGCCCAACGCGCCGCGCTGCAGGCTGAACGGGAGGCGGATCGTGCCGGTCTGGAGCAGCTGGAAGGGCTGCGACGAGATATGGCGGGCGACCGCCGCCAAAGTCAGGCACTCATGGCCGACTACGAGCGCAAAAACGACGCCATCCGCATCGAGATCGGGGAGAAGGAGCAGCGTCTGCTTGCCCTTCGCGCGGAGAGTGAAGCGCACAATACCCTTGTGCGAACCATGAACGAGGAGAAGCTGGCGCTGGAAGGGGAGCGCAATACCAAGGACAAGGCTGCCCGGGAAAAGTCTGCCGACCTGATGAACGCCCAGCAGGAGGTTTCCGCGCTGGAGCACAAGCGTGCCGCTGCCGCTATGGAGGAAAAGCAGCTGCTGGACAAACTGTGGGAGAACTACGAGCTGTCCCACGAGGCAGCCAAGGCCCAGCGCATCGAGCTGGAGTCCGTGCCCAAGGCCACACGCCGCATCGGCGAGCTCAAGCGCGCCATCTCCGCACTGGGGCACATCAATCTGGGTGCTATCGAGGAGTTTGAACGGGTCAACGAGCGCTATACCTACCTCACCGAGCAGCGGGACGATGTCCAGCGCGCCAAGGGTGAGCTGGAGACCATCATCGGCGGAATCACCGGCGAGATGAAAACCATCTTCGCCCGGGAGTTCAAAATCATCAACGAGGCCTTTGGCCAGACCTTCCACGAGCTGTTCCGTGGCGGCAAGGCCACGCTGGAGCTGGAAGACCCCGAGGACATCCTCAACTGCGGCATTGAGATCAAGGTGCAGCCCCCCGGCAAGGCGCTGAAGATCATCACCCTTCTCTCCGGCGGCGAGAAGGCCTTCGTGGCCATCGCCCTGTACTTTGCCATCCTCAAGGTGCGTCCCACGCCCTTCGTGGTCATGGACGAGATCGAGGCCGCGCTGGACGACAGCAATGTGGTGCGCTTTGCCGACTATATGCGTACCATGTCGGAAAAGACCCAGTTCATCGTCATCACCCACCGCCGCGGCACCATGGAGGAGGCCGATGTGCTCTACGGTGTGACCATGCAGGAGCAGGGAATTTCCAGAATGCTGACCATCAACCTGAATGATGTGGAGAAGGAACTGAAGCTGCGATAAAGGAGACTTCACCATGCATAAACTGAAATGTTTGCGCTGTGATGTACCTATGCAGTTCGTCAAGCGCGAAAATGTGCAGTTGGGCAAGACGGGCTTTCTCATCGGTGACTGGGGCAATCTGTTGGCCGGGGCGCTGGATGTGGCCATTTATACCTGTCCTGTGTGCGGAACGCTGGAATTCTTCCGGGGGGAACTCTATGATGAGCCGGCGGAAGACACAGGCATTTCCAAAACGACCTGCCTCAACTGTGGCACACAGCACGAGCTGGACGACCCTAAATGT
>JAGBTC010000126.1 GCA_017631545.1 Oscillospiraceae bacterium | reverse complement strand
TTGAGCTGGCCTTCGTTTTCCGGCACGATGTCCACATCCTCGGGGCGAATGACCACATCCACGGGCTCATCCTTGTCAAAGCCCCTGTCCAGACAGGTGAAACGGCGGTTGAAGATCTCCACCACGCCGTCGGCGCGCATGATGCCGTCGATGATGTTGGACTCGCCGATGAAGTCGGCCACAAAGGCGTTTTCCGGCTCGTTGTAAATATCTTCGGGGGAGCCGATCTGCTGGATGCGGCCGCCATCCATGACCACCACGGTGTCGGACATGGCAAGGGCCTCCTCCTGATCGTGGGTGACATAGACGAAGGTGATTTCCATGGCCTTCTGGATGCGCTTAAGCTCGTTTTGCATATCCTTACGCAGCTTCAGGTCCAGTGCGCCCAGCGGTTCGTCCAGCAGCAGCACCTTGGGGCGGTTGACCAGCGCACGGGCGATGGCCACCCGCTGCTGCTGACCGCCGGACAGCTGGCTGACCTTGCGCTTTTCAAAGCCCTTGAGGTTGACCACCTCCAGCATTTCCATCACGCGCCGGTCGATCTCGTCCTCGGAAAGCTTCACTTTCTTTCCATCCGGGCCTGCCTTGGGGATACGCAGGCCGAAGGCGATGTTCTCGTACACATTCAGGTGCGGGAACAGGGCGTACTTCTGGAAAACGGTATTGATGGTCCGTTTATGGGGCGGAACATCATTAATCCTCACCCCGTCGAACATGATATCTCCAGAGGTGGGCGTTTGAAAACCGCCAATGATTCTGAGCGTGGTGGTTTTGCCGCACCCGCTGGGTCCGAGCAGCGTGAGGAATTCCTTATCTTTAATATTGAGATTGATGTTGTCGAGCACGACCAGGTCGTCGAACGCCATGGAGCAGCCGCTCAGGCAGATCAAGTCCTTGGACATGTATCATCCCCCATTTCTTCTAATTGGTTGGTTGTCAGCTCCCTCGATTTATTCGTCCGGGTCGGTACGCACAGGGGGTGCAGACCGGGGGGCCGGACTTTCACGGATAGCAAATTACACTATATCTCTTTACCATATAAAAGTCAATATATCTGTCGAAAAAACCGCCCTGCCCGTAAGAAAAAACTCCGCTCAGCAACAGAGCGGAGTTAAGCGTTATTTCTTTGGAAAATATTGCTCGGCAAAGGGGACGCTCTCCACGCGGAATTCTTTTCCGCGCAGATATTCCAGAATGCCTGCGTCGGTGGGGAAGTCAAAGCGCAGATAGTAGCTGTACAGTGCCTGACGGGTCTCGTTATAGCGGCGGTTGACCTCGCCCCGGCCGTACTTGCCGTCCCCCAGCAGGGGGTGGCCGATATGGGCAAAGCTGGCGCGGATCTGGTGGGTGCGGCCGGTGAGCAGCTCCACCTCCACCAGGGACAGTTCCCCCCGGCTGTCAAGGGTTTTGTAGAGCGTGAGAGCGGTCTTGGCGTCGGCCACGGGACGGTCGAACACCTCTACCTGCTTTTTGCCCTCGTCCTTACGCAGGAACAGCTCCAATGTTCCCTGGGCGGGCTTGGGCTTGCCAAGGGTGATGCACAGGTATTTCTTCGTCAGCTCCCGGGCCTGTATTTTGTCGTTGAGGATTCGCAGGGTCTCGGCGTTTTTGGCGGCAATGACAATGCCGCCGGTGTTGCGGTCGATGCGGTTGCACAGGGCAGGGGCGAAAGAGTTCTCCCGGTAGGGCGACCACTCCCGTTTCTGGTACAGGTAAGCCTGAATGTGGGTGATGAGGGTGTTGACCCGCTCGGTCTCGTCCGGATGGACCACCAACCCCGGCCGCTTGTCCAGCAGCATAAGGTTTTCGTCCTCGTACACGATGTTCAGTTTGGGCTGGTAGAGGGAGAGAAAGGCGTTTTCCTCGGTGGGTTTGTCAAAGAATTCGTCGTTGATATATAACTGCAGCACATCGCCCACCGCCAGCCGGGTGTCCCGCTTGGCACCCTTGCCGTTGAGCTTGACCCGCTTGAGGCGGATATACTTCTGCGCCAGGGGAGCGGGGAGCAGGGGCAGCGTCTTTCCCAGCCAGCGATCCAATCGCTGCCCGGCGTCATTTTTTCCGATGGTAAATTCCTTCATGCGGCGCTTACCCCCTTCCTTTGGTTTGCGGTACAGTAGGATTGCACCACAGATTTCAAAATTTGTCAATAAAAACGGAGAAAAGTATTTGACAAGTGGGAGAGTTTTCATTATAATACTTCCCGTACCATTATGCGAGCATAGGGTCTGTCCCCTTGAAAGAGGTGTGCCATGAAGCTGGATTTGCGAAAGATCATCCATGTTCCGGGCGCATCTGCCCCCTTTGATTTCCCGTTGGATCTCACCCATCTGGACTTCTATGGGGCGCGGCCGATCTCCCGGCCCATCCGGGTGCAGGGCAAGGTCACAAATCGCGCCGGGGCGCTCCTTCTGGAAGGAACCGCCTCCACCGTGCTGGACCTGACCTGCGACCGCTGCTGCAAGCCGTTTGCCGCGGAAAAGACCGTTGCGCTGGACTCCCTTCTGGCTACCGAGCTGGAAAACGAGGACAGTGAGGACGAGTTCATTCTGGTGGAAAACGGGGCAGTAGACCTGGACGAGGCGGCATCCACGGCCTTTATCCTCGCAATGGATACCACAAACCTATGCTCAGAAGACTGCAAAGGTCTTTGTGACCGCTGTGGCGCCGACCTGAACCTCGGCCCCTGCGGATGCAGACCCGAAGTAGATCCACGGTTGGCGGCGCTTGCGCAGCTGTTGGATGACAAAGCTGAGTAAGTCCAAGTCAACCAGTGACCCAAAAGGGTCGAAGTAACCGAAGGAGGTGTCACCATGGCGGTTCCTAAGAGAAAAGTGTCCAAGGCTCGTCGCGACAAGCGTCGCAGCAGCGTGTGGAAGCTGGAGGTCCCCGGCATCGTTACCTGCCCCAAGTGCGGCGCGTTTCGTCTGCCCCACCGTATGTGCAAGTCTTGCCTGACCTACAACGGTCGTGAGTTCGGCCAGGTCGCTGACGCTCAGTAAGCAAAACACATGAAAAAAGAGTGC
>JAGBTC010000125.1 GCA_017631545.1 Oscillospiraceae bacterium | reverse complement strand
GGAAAAGGCCGACCAGCTGCGCCTGTACTCCGGGGAAAAATTCACCCCCACTGACGCCGCCCCTGCCGGCAGCATCTGCGCCGTCACCGGCCTGACCCACACCCGCCCCGGACAGGGGCTGGGCCGGGAGGAGGGCGAGGTGCTTCCTGTGCTGGAGCCGGTACTCACCTGCCAGCTGATCCTGCCCGAGGGATGCGACCCACACACGGCTTTGGACAAGCTGTCTCAGCTGGAGGAGGAGGATCCCCAGCTGCACCTCGTCTGGGATCAGCTGCTGCGGCAGATCCGGGTACAACTGATGGGACAGGTACAGCTGGAGGTGCTGGGGCGTGTGATCGCCCAGCGCTTTGGTATGGAAGTATCCTTCGGCCCGGCCAGTATCCTTTATAAAGAGACCATTGCCGACACGGTGGAGGGCATCGGCCACTTCGAGCCTCTGCGCCACTATGCCGAGGTGCGTGTGCTGCTCCAGCCGGGCGAGCCGGGCAGCGGTCTGAGTTTTGACAGCGACTGCTCCACCGACACGCTGGATCTGAACTGGCAGCGGCTGGTGCTGACCCATTTGGGTGAGAAGGAGCATTTGGGTGTACTGACCGGCGCTCCCATCACCGATGTGAAGATCACCCTGCTCACCGGGCGTGCCCACCCCAAACACACCGAGGGCGGCGACTTCCGGCAGGCCACCTACCGGGCGGTGCGCCACGGACTGATGCAGGCGCAAAGCGTGCTGCTGGAGCCGTGGTATGCCTATCGGCTGGAGGTGCCTGCCGACTGTGTGGGTCGGGCCATGACCGACATCCAAAACATGGGCGGCGATGTTCCGTCCCCGCAGGTGCAGGGTGCGCTTTCCATCCTGCAGGGCAGCGCCCCCGTGGCCGGCCTGCGGGACTACGCCCGGGAGGTGACCGCCTATACCCGTGGTCAGGGACGGCTGTCCTGCCGTGTGCTGGGCTATCGCCCCTGTCACAATTCCGATGCGGTGATCGCCGCGCTGGACTATCAGCCCGAGCGAGATACCGCCAACACCGCCGACTCCGTCTTTTGCGCCCACGGGGCAGGCTTTGTCGTGCCGTGGCAGGAGGTAGCCGACCACGCGCACACGCAAAGTCCCCGCCGCCATCCCTCCCCCACCGAGCCAACGCCTGCCGCCCCTGCCGGGGGCAGCAGCCGTCAATACACCGGCTCGCTGGAGCAGGACAAGCAGCTGCAGGCCATCTTCGAGCGCACCTACGGCAAGGTGGAGCCCCGCCGCTTCCAGCCGGCGAAAAAGCCCGCCCGTACCAGCCTTGCCGACCGGGACTACACCATTCACGCTCACACCCCGGGGGAGGAATACCTGCTGGTGGACGGCTACAACATCATTTTCGCATGGGATGACCTGAAGGAGCTGGCCCGACAGGATGTTTCCGCCGCCCGGGAGGCGCTGTGTCAGGTGCTGATCAACTATCAGGGCGCAAAGCAATGCCGGCTCATTGTGGTCTTTGACGCCTACAAGGTCAAGGGCAATCCCGGCAGCGTGGAGCAGCGCGGCGGCATCCGCGTGGTATACACCAAAGAGGCGCAGACCGCCGACGCCTATATCGAGCAGGCCACCTATCAGCTGCGCAAGGAACATCGGGTACGGGTGGCCACCTCGGACGCGCTGGAACAGCTGATCATTCTGGGGCACGGGGCGCTGCGCGTGTCTGCGCGCACCTTCCGTCAGGAAGTGGAGCAGGTACAGGGGGAAATTTCCCGTCTGCTTGCCCAGCACCTGCGTCAAAATGAACAAGGACGGCAGCTGAAGGACACCGCTCACATTACGCCGCTGTAAAATTACAAGATTTTCAATGAAAATAATTCTTCGGCAATTTACAAATGCACTTATTTTTGGTATACTAAAGAGTGGGATAAGTTTTCCCCCGAATTTTTCAGCCGATCCATGGGTCGGCTGCCAAGGAGTTGTTCCGTTATGAGCCGTATGGTAGGTACTGTTTCCCGTGGTATCCGTGCCCCCATTATCCGCGCGGGCGACGATCTGGCTCAGATCGTCACCGACTGCGTGCTGGAGGCCGCTGTTGACGGCGGTTATTCCGTCCGTGACCGGGATATTGTAGCGATCACCGAATCCATCGTTGCCCGCGTTCAGGGCAACTATGTCACCGTGGACGATATCGCGGCCGATGTGCGCGCCAAGTTCGGCGGTGACACCGTGGGCGTGATCTTCCCCATTCTCAGCCGCAACCGCTTCGCCATCTGTCTGCGCGGCATCGCCAAGGGCTGCAAAAAGGTGTTGCTGATGCTGTCCTACCCCTCGGACGAGGTGGGCAACCATCTCATCTCGCTGGACAGCATGGACGCCGCCGGGGTCGACCCCTACAAGGATGTGCTGGATCTGCAGCGCTATCGCGAGCTGTTCGGCTATGAAAAGCATC
>JAGBTC010000124.1 GCA_017631545.1 Oscillospiraceae bacterium | reverse complement strand
GATCATGGACCGTATGTCCGGCCGGCGTGTGTGTGAGCAGTGCGGCGAAACGTACCACATCCAGGCCAACCCGCCCAAGCAGCCGGGCCTTTGCGACGGCTGCGGCGGCAAGCTGGTTCTGCGTCGTGACGATGCACCCGAAACCGTGAAAGAACGGTTGGATGTGTATCACGAGCAGACCGAACCTTTGAAGGACTTTTATGCACAGCGGGGCATTCTGTGTGCGGTGGCCAACCGGCCCGGCATCGCAGAGATGACCACCGCAGTCATGGAGGCTCTGAACCTGTGAAAGAGCTGGAATTGATTTCGCTCCGGTCTGACCGGGAGATTGAGGCCATGCGAAAGGCCGGACGGATTACCGCCCAGGCACGTGAGCTGGCCGGATCTATGGTGAAACCGGGCGTGACCACCAAGCAGATCGATAAGGCCGTGCGCGAGTTCATTAAGAGCTGCGGCGCAAAGCCGTCGTTCCTCGGCTATGCCGGATTTCCCGGTTCCGCCTGCATTTCGGTCAACGAAGAAGTCATTCACGGCATTCCCGGCCCCCGTGTTTTACGGGAGGGCGACATCGTCAGCATTGACGTGGGTGCTTACTTCGGCGGGTTCCACGGCGACTGCGCCGCCACCTTCCCCTGCGGACAGGTGAGTGACGAGGCGTTGAGGCTCATCGAAGTAACCCGGCAGAGTTTTTGGGAGGGCATCAAGTTCGCCCGAAAAGGCTACCGTGTGTCCGACATTTCCCATGCAGTTCAACAGTATGTAGAGTCCAACGGCTTTTCCGTGGTGCGCGAGTATGTGGGCCACGGCGTGGGCGCCAAGCTTCACGAGCCGCCTAACGTTCCCAACTTCGGGCCTGCCGGTCACGGCGCTCGGCTGCTGCCGGGCATGACCTTGGCGGTGGAACCCATGGTGAACGCCGGAGAAAAGGACATTCGCGTGCTGAAGGACGAATGGACTGTCGTGACCCGGGACGGATCTCTGTCCGCCCACTACGAAAACACCATCCTCGTCACCGAGGGTGAGGCGGAAGTGCTGACCGTCGCAGAGGAGTTGCACAATGGCTGAACGAATTGGCCAGATTGTCCGGTCCGTGGCCGGACATGACAAGAGCGAATTGTTCTGTGTGGTCGGAGAACAGGATGAGTTCCTGCTTCTGGCCAACGGAAAACAACGAAAGGTCGCGTCGCCGAAGCGTAAAAAGCCCGGCCACGTCCAACCGCTGGACCAGGGTGAGTTTCCTCATCCGGTCATCCGTAAGCTGCAAAACAAGGAAACTGTGTCTGACAGAGAACGGCGAAGTGCTCTGGCTGCCTTCAAGGGAGGAAATCACATATGGCAAAAGACGATATGATCGAGCTGGAGGGCGTTGTGACCGAGTCCCTGCCCAACACCACGTTCCACGTGGACATTGGCAACGGCCACATCATCCTGGCTCACATCTCCGGCAAGCTGCGCATGAATTTCATCCGCATCCTGCCCGGCGATAAGGTTACCGTTCAAATGTCTCCGTATGATTTGACCCGTGGTCGAATCACTTGGAGAAGCAAGTAAGTAAAAACGACCGGCGGAACACCGCCGGGGCCATCAAGGCATTCATAGGAGGTTTATAACAATGAAAGTAAGACCGTCCGTGAAGCCCATGTGCGAGAAGTGCAAAGTTATCAAGCGCAAGGGCAAAGTCATGGTAATTTGCGAAAACCCTAAGCATAAGCAGAGACAAGGTTAATTGGAGGTGCTGTAAAAAATGGCTCGTATTGCCGGTATTGACCTGCCGAGAGAGAAGCGCATTGAGATCGCTCTCACTTATATCTACGGCATTGGGCGCACCAGCGCCAACAAGATCCTGGCTGAGGCTGGGGTGAACCCCGACATCCGCGTGAAGGACCTGTCCGAGGAGGACGAGGGCAAGCTGCGCGATGTCATCGCGAACAACTACACTGTGGAAGGCGACCTGCGCCGCAATGTGGCTATGGACATCAAGCGTCTGACCGAGATCGGCTGCTACCGCGGCCTGCGTCACCGCAAGGGTCTGCCCGTGCGCGGTCAGCGTTCCAAGACCAACGCCCGTACCCGCAAGGGTCCCAAGCGTACCGTCGCCAACAAGAAGAAGTAAGGAGGGATAAGCAATGGCTGCTAATACCAAGGGCAAGAAAGTTGTCCGCAAGCGCCGCGAGCGCAAGAATGTAGAGAAGGGCCAGGTGCATATCCGCTCTTCCTTCAACAACACCATGGTCACCGTGACCGATGCACAGGGCAACGCCCTGTCCTGGGCCTCCTCCGGCGGTCTGGGTTTCCGCGGCTCCCGTAAGTCCACTCCCTTCGCTGCCCAGACCGCGGCTGAGACCGCTGCCAAGGCCGCGATGGAGTACGGCTTGAAGAGCGTTGAGGTGTTCGTCAAGGGTCCCGGCGCCGGCCGCGAGGCTGCCATCCGCGCCCTGCAGGCCGTGGGTCTGGAAGTCACCATGATCAAGGATGTGACTCCCGTTCCCCACAACGGCTGCCGTCCCCCCAAGCGTCGCCGCGTGTAATCTGGAAGAAGGAGGAAATGATCCATGGCTAAGAATATGCAGCCCATCGCCAAGCGGTGCAAGACTCTGAACCTGTCTCCCGCTACCATGGGCTATAACAAGAAGGATACCAACCGCAACCCCAAGGGCCAGATGCGCAAGAAGCAGTCTGAGTACGCCATGCAGATGACCGAGAAGCAGAAGGTCAAGTTCATCTACGGCATCATGGAGAAGCAGTTCCACGCCTACTACGAGAAGGCGTCCCGTATGCCCGGTAAGTCCGGCGAGAACCTGCTGACCCTGATCGAGCGCCGTCTGGACAATGTGGTGTTCCGTATGGGCTTTGCCATGACCCGCCGCGAGGCGCGTCAGCTGGTCACCCACGGCCACTTCACCGTGAACGGTCAGCGCGTTGACGTCCCCTCTTTCCTGGTGAAGGTGGGCGATGTGATCGAGGTGCGCGAGAAGAGCCGCGCCTCCGTCAAGTTTAAGCGCCTGCTGGGCGAGGACGCCATTGCCGTCAATGTGCCCAAGTGGCTGGAGCACGCCAAGAATACCCTGGAGGGCAAGGTCGTTGCGCTGCCCACCCGCGAGGATATCGACTTCCCCGTGGAAGAGCACCTGATCGTTGAGCTGTATTCTAAGTAATCTTAGACCCTCGAACATTGGTGAGCTGAACAAGGCGGCGGATCTCGCCGCCGTATGAAGGAGGGTAACATCGCAATGGTAGAAATCGAAAAGCCCCGCATTGAATGCGTGGAGAATCCCGGTGATGCTTCCTACGGCAAGTATGTGGTCGAGCCTCTTGAGCGCGGCTACGGCACCACCCTGGGCAACTCTCTGCGCCGCATCCTGCTGTCCTCTCTGCCCGGCACCGCGGTCACATCCATCAAGATCGCCGGAGTCCTGCACGAGTTCTCCACCATCCCCGGCGTGAAGGAGGATGTTACCGAGATCGTGCTCAACGTCAAGGGCATCATCGCCAAGCTGCACTGCGAAGGCGTTAAGACCGTCTACATCGAGGCCGCCGGCCCCGGCAAGGTTTGCGCCGGCGACATCAAGGCGGACGGCGAGGTGGAGATCCTCAATCCCGAGCTTCACATCGCCACCCTGGATGTGGATGCCACGCTGAACATGGAGCTGACGCTGGCCAGCGGTCGCGGCTATGTCCCCGCGGACAAGAACAAGTCGGCGCAGACTGCCATCGGCGTCATTCCCGTGGACAGCATCTACACCCCCGTGCGCAAGGTCAACTACACCGTGGAGAACACCCGCGTGGGTGACGCTACGGACTATGACAAGCTGACGCTGGAGGTGTGGACCAACGGCACCATCGACGCCCGTGACGCCGTGAGTCTGGGCGCGCGCATCCTGTGTGACCACTTCACCCTGTTTACCGACCTGTCCGAAACCATGGGCGCCCGGTCGACGGTGGTGGATAAGCCCGAGAAGGAGCGCAACAAGGTTCTCGACCTGACCATCGAGGAGCTGGATCTGTCCGTCCGCTCGTTCAACTGCCTCAAGCGTGCCAACATCAACACCGTCGCGGACTTGATCTCCAAGACCGAGGAAGAGATGATGAAGGTGCGTAACCTGGGCCGCAAGTCCCTGGAAGAGGTCATGAACAAGCTGGCCATGATGGACCTGTCCCTGGCGGCTGAGGAGAACTGATTTTGCAGGGATCGTGCCGAAGGTATGTAACGTTCCGCTTGGCACACGGCGAATGCCGTCCATAACCATGGGGTTCCGGGCCGCAAGGCCGAAAGAACGAATTTAACAAAGGATCTCGCCACGCGAGGTCGAAGGAGAGTTTACTATGTCTCAGAAGCACCGTAAGCTGGGTCGTACCAGCGATCAGCGCCGCGCCATGCTGCGCGCCATGGTCACCTATCTGCTGGAGAACGGCCAGATCAAGACCACCGTCACCCGCGCCAAGGAAGTGGCTCCCGTGGCCGAGAAGATGATCTCCCTGGGTAAGGCCAACACTCTGGCCTCTTACCGTCAGGCTCTGGGCTACATCACCAAGGAGGATGTGGCGCAGAAGGTCTTTAAGGAGATCGCTCCCAAGTACGCTGACCGCAACGGCGGCTACACCCGTATCGTCAAGATCGGTCCCCGCCGCGGCGACGCCGCTGAGATGGCTATCATTCAGCTGGTGTAAGTCAAGCGCGACACCAAACAAAAGCACCCGGCTCACAGAGCCGGGTGCTTTTTTGTGCCGCCCATGTCGCCGCCCCAAACACTACCATTATTAATATAGAAAAAACGGGGAACAAAAGCGGAAAACCAGCGTCAAACCCTGTGTTCGCAATAAATGTGACGGGTTTGTTGCGGAAATATTTCAGTTGTGTTACATATCGTGAAAACCCATTGACGAAAAAAGGGACTTACGATATAGTACACTCACAGGCAGAGGAGGCGCATTATGCGACCTCCGATGACCAAAATTTAAAGGAGGAATCCCCATGAGAAACCTGAAGCGTGCTCTGTCTCTGGCTCTGGCGTCCGTTATGCTGCTCGGCATGATGGTCATCGGCACCAGCGCTGCCAGCTTCACCGACGCTGACGAGATCGTCAACACCGAGGCCGCTACCATTACCGCCGGCCTGGGCCTGTTTGCCGGTTCCGAAGGCAAGTTCAACCCCGCGGGTACCGTTACCCGTGCTCAGATGGCCACTGTCATCGTTAAGATGCTGTACGGCTCTGAGATCAACGCCGACTCCTACAAGGGTTCCGGCAAGTTCTCCGATGTCGCTTCTTTCGAGGGCGGCTGGGCTGAGGGCTACATCAACCTGTGTGCCAACCTGGGCATCGTCGGCGGTTACGGCGACGGTACCTTCAAGCCCGGTCAGTACCTGACCACCGCTGAGGCTGTCACCATGCTGCTGAACGCTCTGAAGGTCGATGCCGGCGAGGGCACCTGGCCCCTGACCGTTATGGCCGCTGCTGAGAAGATCAATCTGTACAAGGATATGCTGACTGCCAAGCCCACCACCAACGAGGCTCTGACCCGCGATCAGCTGTCCGTCCTGGTTTGGAACGGCCTGACCCACAGCGATTCCGAGGTCACCGGCTATAAGTATGACGGCGTCACCTATGACGACTATCTGCATGCCTATATCGTTGCTGGCGCCGAGCACAAGGACGACATCAAGCCCGTGAAGGAGGGCACCCTGGCTCAGGAAGTGTTCAACCTGGACTGGACTACCGGCACTCTTACTGACAACCAGGCTACCGCTGATATCGACTACACCGCGATCGGCGGCGAAGAGTATAACATCGAGACCGGTCTGGATCTGATCGGCCACACCGTCACCGTGTACTTCAACACCGAGGAGACCTGGAATGGCGAAGAGGATCCCGGCGTGACTTACGCTGTTGTCGACCAGAACAAGACTGTTGTCGTTGCTCAGCCCGACGGCGCCATCGACTCCCGCGCTGAGTACCGCGCCGCCTTCGATGGACTGAAGGAGCTCGACAAGACCGACGCTGCGTACTACAAGAACTACGCGACGGACGGCAGTGTCAACCTCGACGCTCTGAAGTGCGGCGAGGCCGGCGAGGACGGCAAGGCTGTCTACAATGTTCCCAACGGCACCTATGTGCTGGACGACGAGAACAACATCGTTGCCTATCACGCTCCTTCTGCTGTTACCGTGACCGAGGTTCTCAAGGTCACCACCACCGCCGGCCGTGAGACCATCAAGTTCGGTATCGACGGTGGCACCACTCTCCAGAACAACGAGGACAATGATGTCGTTATCGAGTACCCCGGCATTGCCGAGGAGGATTTCGTTGCTGTGACCCAGCAGGGCGACCTGTACAAGGTTGAGAAGCTGGACTCCGTTGTTGGCACCGTCACCTCCAAGGGCACTGCCAAGGACGGCAGCGAGCTGCCCACCCTGACCGTGAACGGCACCGTCTACACCTACTTCGCCAAGACTGTTGCTACCGACAAGATCGAGAACGACTTTGATGGCAGGAGCGCCACCCAGCTGTTCAAGCAGCACACCGTTTACCTGTACAACGGCAAGCTGGTTGGCCTGGGCGAGGTCGAGACCGAGGTTGACCTGTCCGATGTCGTTTATGTTGTTGACTTCCACAGCGCCACAGAAGAGGCTTACAGCTCCACCACCGTGTACTGCTATGATCAGGCTCTTGACATGGCAGGCAAGGAAGTCAAAATTCTGATCGTCGTGAAGGAGGACGAGATCTCCGTCCTGAAGGCCGACGGCGAGGCCATCGGCAAGGTGATCGACGAGACTGGCTTCTACACCTTCGAGAAGTGCGGCGAGACCAAGGGCAACAAGTACGGCATCATGACCGGTACTGAGG
>JAGBTC010000123.1 GCA_017631545.1 Oscillospiraceae bacterium | reverse complement strand
CTGAGGGCGCGGGCTTTGACTCCCCCCTGTTCGAGTGCGACAACTTCATCGTCTCCCCCCACATCGGCGCGCAGACGGTGGACGCCTCCTACGACATCGGCCAGCACATCATTGCCAAGGTCAAGGACACGCTGGCGCTCAACTGAGCAGCAGACCAAACAAAAACACCGCTATCCCACGGATAGCGGTGTTTTTTTGTCTTTGTTCAGCCCAGATAATAGCTCATGGCCAGCATCAGGCTGAAGCCGGCCAGCAGCCCGTAGGTCACGCCCCGGGCGTCCCCGTGATGGGTCTCGGGGATCATCTCGTCGCTGATGACATAGAGCATGGTGCCCCCGGCGAAGGCCAGCGAGAAGGGGAGTATGGCGGCGGACACCGTGACGGCGAAGTAACCCAGCAGGGTGCCCAGCACCTCCACAAGGCCGGTGGCCAGCGCCGCCCAGAAGGTGCGCGTGGGGGACATTCCGGCGGCCAGCATGGGGGCGATGATGACCATGCCCTCGGGAATGTTCTGCAGGGCAATGCCGGCGGCGATGGTCAGCGCCTCGGCCTCGTTGCCGGTGCCAAAGCCAACGCCGGCGGCGATGCCCTCAGGCAGATTGTGGATGCCGATGGCCAGCACGAACAAAAGAACCTTGTTCAGCTGGGCGCTTTTCTCCGGGTGGCTCTCCTGCTCCACCCCGGCCAGCCGGTGCAGGTGGGGGACAGCCCGGTCGATCAAGTTCAGACACAGTGCGCCGCAGAAGATGCCCAGCACCGTCACCGGCAGGGCGGTGGGGGCGCGGCCGTACTCCAGCGAGGGAAGTACCAGCCCCACCACCGCCGCGCACAGCATCACGCCGGCGGCAAAGGACAGCACCAGATCGCTGAAGGTATGAGAGATCTTTTTGAATACAAAGCCGAGAACTGCACCCAGCAGGGTGGCGCCGCCCACCCCGAGGGCGGTCATAAGTACCAAGCGCATAAGAAAGCCTCCTTTGGTAAGCTGAGGATATTATATCAGTCTTTTCTCCCGGGGACAAGCGTGCGGTTGGGCGAGGGGGAAGAAATTGGGACTGCGCCGGGATTGGCTTGACGCGTCCGCGTCTGCGTGGGATAATAGGGCATATCAACCTCGAACGGAGGGCTTTGTGTGACAAAGTTGCTGATCAAATACTTTATCGCTGCGCCGGAGCAGACCTGTGAGCCGGAGGTGCGGCGGCAGTATGGCCGTCTGGGCGGCGGCGTGGGCATTGCGGCCAATCTGCTGCTGTTTGTACTCAAGCTGGCGGTGGGGCTGTTTACCGCCTCCGTTGCCGTGGTGGCGGACGCCTTTAACAACCTGAGCGATGCGGGCACTTCCATCGTCACGCTGGCGGGCTTTCATCTGGCGGGACAGGAGGCGGACGAGGAGCATCCCTTCGGACACGGACGCATGGAGTACCTGTCCGGGCTGATCGTGTCGCTGGTTATCCTGCTGGTGGGCTTTGAGCTGGGCAAAAGCTCCGTGGAGCGCATTTTTGCCCCGGCGCCGGTCACCCTGTCCGTGCTGTCGGCGGTACTGCTGTGTGCGGCGGTGCTGCTCAAGCTGTGGATGGCACGCTTTTACCGCACGCTGGGGGAAGCCATCGGCTCCTCTGAACTTCGCGCGGCGTCCCGGGATTCTCTGTCCGACTGCGCCGCCACCGCGCTGGTGCTGGTCAGCGCCCTTCTGG
>JAGBTC010000122.1 GCA_017631545.1 Oscillospiraceae bacterium | reverse complement strand
TCTTGCTCCTGAGAGCAGACCAACGCCCGAGCCAGAATGGCCGCAAGAGTACCCTTGCCCGCGCCTGCCGGCCCGGACAGGATAAAGGCATGGCCCAGCCGCCCCTGTCTCAGCCGGGGCAGCAGCTGCTCCTTCAGCGCGGCATTACCCGCAAGCGCACTCAGCGGCATGGCTTATATTCTCTGAAACTGTTCCACATCCACCACAAAGATGGTGGCGCCGCCCACACGCACCTCCACCGGCATACCGGTGGGGAACTCACGGGCCACGCCGGAGGTGGCGGAGATGAGCTGGGAGCGGCTGTGAGAGTGCTGCTTGATGATCTCGATCACATCATTCACCTTTTCCTCATCCACGCCCACCAGCATGGTGACATTTTTGGCCATGAGGAAGCCGCCGGTAGTAGCCAGCCGGGTGCTGGAAAAGCCGCTTTTGCTCAAAGAACGGGCCACAACGCCGGCGTCGTCGCTGTTGACGATGGCAATAACAAGTTTCATAAAACAAACACTCCTTGTTTTACTGGGTACGATAAGGGGGCGGCCGGCGAACAGCAACGCCACTTTATCCAACTTATTATACCCCAAGTTATGCAAATAGGGAAGGATTTTTTTCAAACGACCCTTCCCATGGCAGAAAAAAGCGGCGGGAGGCATTGCCTCCCGCCGTTTGGCAGGGTTTACTTATGCTCACCGGGAGCGTAAGCCACCACGGTGCGGCGGTTGGGCTCAGTGCCGGTGGAGTAGGTCGTCACATTGGGATAGTCCTGCAGCGCGCTGTGGATCACATGGCGCTCATAGGCGTTCATGGCCTCCAGCGTGACATTCTTGCGGTACTTGATCACCTTGCCGGCCACCTTGACCGCCAGCCGCTCCAAAGCCTCTTCCCGCTTGGCGCGGTAGCCCTCGGCATCCACATGGATACGCACGCGCTTGGACTGGCTGCGGTTGACCGCGTAGTTGGTCAGCTGCTGGATGGCGTCCAGCGTCTCGCCCCGGCGGCCGATGATAGCGCCCAGGTTGCTGCCCTGCAGCACCACCTGATAGCCGTTTTCGGTGGTGGAGATCTCGGGAACGGCGTCCACCTCCAGCTGGGTCATCAGCCCGGTGAGGAAGGCGCGGATGCGCTGGGCGCGCTCGTCGTCGGCCGCAGCAGGGGTGGAAACGGGCTCTTCCTTAGCGATGATGACCTCATCGCCGGGCTGAAGCTGCTCCTCCGCCTTCTTCTCGGGGGCGGACTTCTTTTCAGGGGCAGGGGTCTCCTTCTTGATGGGGGCAGGAGCCTCGTCCTCTCCCTCCACCTCGTAGCTCACGCGTACCTTGGCCGGGTTGCTGCCAAAGCCGAGAAAGCCGTTTTTGGGACGCTGCAGCACTTCCACGGACACATCGTCGCGCTCCAGCCCCAGCTGAAACAGCGCAGCGGCGATGGCGTCCTCCTCGCAGCGGCCGGTCGTCTCGATAAATTTCTGCATATCAGGTATTCTCCTTGTTCTCCTGCGCCGGGGATTCGGCGGCAGTCTCTTCCTTTTTGCTGCGCGCGGTCAGATCCACCTTTTCCGTCACCTTGGTGTTGGCGGCGGCCATACGCTGCTTGCGCTCGGCCTTCGTCTCGGGCTTGACCTGATCGGGATCGAAGTAGGGGGTCACGCCGCCAAACCGATCGGGAATGTAGGCGCGGCCACGGGCATGGGCGCGCAGACCCTCGCGGCTGTCGTCCTTATTGACGCTCGCCTGCTCGGCCTCGGCGCTCTTGACGGCCTTCTTCTTGTTCTTCTTGGCCTCCTCCGCCCGGCGCTCGCGCTCCAGACGGGCCTCTTCCTTGCGCTTTTTCTCCTCTTCCTTTGCCAGGCGCTCACGCTCCTGGGCCGCTTCACGGGCCTTGGCGTAGTCCTTTCGCAGCAGGCGGGAGGCGATCAGCTCCTGCACCATGGTGAACAGGCTGTTGGCGATCCAGTAGATACACATGGCCACGGGCATGGAGAAACCGATCCACAGGGACATGAGGGGCATGACCCACATCATGGTGTTGTTGGTTTTCTGCGCCTGCTCGCTGGTGTTCTGGCCGCTGAGCTTGTTGGTCAGCATGGAAACCTTGGACATGACCACGCTCAGGCCGGTGGAGATGATCACCATCAGGAACGCACCGATGCCCGACCAGGTCAGGGTCGTCCAGACCTTCCAGGTGGGGATGGTGGCAAGGTCAATGCCAAAGAACAGGAAGTCCGCGGCAAACACCTTGCTGCCGGCCTCGCCCAGAGCAGCGGTCACCACGGGCAGGGTCTCCTCCGTGATCATGGATGCAAGGAACAGCTGGTTGTAGCCGCCGTTGGTAAACTCGGCCGCCTCACGGATCCAGCCGTTGGCTACGGCCACATTACCCCAATCCAGGGCGTTGGCCACGGTCAGGATCTGCTCGGAATTCAGACCCATCATGTAAAGCAGCGGCTCGCGGATGATGGCGTACAGGGGCAGCAGGATGAAGATGGGCAGGAAGGACCACAGGCAGCCGCTCATGGGGTTGACCTTTTCCCGCTCGTACAGCTTTTGCATCTCCAGATTATAGCGCTGCTGATCCTTGCCATACTGGCGCTTGAGCTGATCCAGCTTGCCCGAGAGCATATTCATCTGGATCATGCCCTTTTTTCCCTTCATGGTGAGAGGGAACAGCACAGTCTTGACCACCAGAGCGAACAGGATGATGGCAAGACCATAGTCCTCAAACCAGCCGTAGAATATGTTCAGCAGCCAGGAGAACGGGTACACGACATAATACATCATCTGACCTCCATTGATTGGTTATTCTTTTGCTGCGGGGTTTATCGGCACAGACCGCGTACCGCTCCGCCCAAGCTCCCGGGGCTCAGGGAACGGGGTCGTACTCAATGGTCTTTTGCCGATGGAAGGGATGACAGCGCATCAATCTGCGTACAGCAAGCCAGCCGCCCCTGCACGCACCGTATTTCTCCACCGCCTCCAGCGCGTACTGGGAGCAGGTGGGGATAAAGCGGCAGCAAGGGGGACGCATGGGAGAAATGTTTTTGCGGTAAAAGCGGATCAGCCACAAAAGCAGCGCCTTCATGCTTCCTCCTGCGGACACAGCAGCTCCAGCTTGCGGGCCAGCTTGAGAAAGCTGCGCTCCAGCTCATCATAGCGGGCGTATACCGCCTTTACCCGGGCCACCACCACGATGTCCCAGCCGGGCAGGAAGCGCTGCTCGTTGGTGCGGTAGATCTCACGCAGGCGGCGGCGCACCCGGTTGCGCTGGACAGCATGGCCCAGCTTGACGCCGGTGGTCAGCCCCAGCCGGTTCCCATCCCGCCGGTTTTTTCGGCAGTAGAGCGCCAGATAGGGAGAGGCCGCGGTTTTACCTTTATTATAAAGACGGCGAAACTCGTGATTCTGTTTGAGAGAAACCGTATGCTTCATCGTCTTTCCTCTCCTTACGCTATGGGGTCTGTTGTCCTGTTCGCGACGGCTCCACGCCTCTCCTTGTCACGCTGCGGCGCCTCCACGCTTCTCCTTGTCACGCTGCGGCGGCTTCGCGACGGACGATAACTCCTCCGACTACACCGAAACCCACTCCACCCGATGGGTGTCGCTGGGCTTTCGGTATCCGCTTCGGAGTCTATCGTCCTGCTCCGCACGCCTCCACGCTTCTCTGAATGCTCACGCAGGGGCGGGGGATAAACATCCCACGCCCCTACTTAATACGATGTCATCGCTTGTTGGCGTCTCACCTTAAATCAGAGGGTCAGACGAGCGCGGCCCTTCGCACGACGGCGGGCCAGGACCTTGCGGCCGTTACGGGTCGCCATGCGCTTACGGAAGCCGTGTTCCTTGGAGCGCTGACGCTTTTTGGGCTGATAGGTACGAAGCATGCGGGACACCTCCTGTTAGTGTAACTCAAGCGCCCGTGGGCGCTCACCACAACAGCCGCCGGGGCAGCTGCGGTCGGCAAAATAGGCTATGTCAAAACATAGCGTGCCACTCATTATAGAACAGCAAGCGGCGTTCTGTCAACCAAAATTTTGCGGAAAAACCTCGCCTTTTTTCCTGTTACCAGCCCCTTTGGCTCGTTTCTACAAGATATTGTGTCCCTCCCGAAAAACAGACACATAATGCCCATACCGTGGCAAAAAAGAATTCCCTCTCCCCCACCCCATCTGACTTTTCCACCGATTTGGGCTGCGGTGGGGAAAAAGGGCGAAATTATACCTTATTATAAAAAGAAAACCCTTGCTCCTCGCGCCTTTTTTTGGTATAATAACTAAGAATGGGGCATCTTATTTCCCCCATCCGAAACAGCCATTTTCATGTTTGCCGCCGGGCTGTTTTTTCGCCCGGTTTTTTCCTTTACTATCACCCATCAGGAGGTATGTCCATGTCCAATTGCGCCGCACAAAGCATTTGGGAAAAAGTCCTGGAGCTTTTGAAAAACGAACTCAACGAGGTTACGCTCAGCGCCTTTTTCAGCGACCTTGTCCCTGTGGAGCTGGAGCAAAACTGCCTTGTGGTGTGCATCCCCAGCCAAGTCAACCGTCAGATCGTGTCCGGCAACTATCTGGGACACATTCAGCGCGCACTGAAGGAGCTGTTGTCCGTGGACATGGATGTGACCATCCTGTCCCAGGAGGAGGCGGACGCGCGCTTGCGTCCCAAGTCCGAGCCGCTGATCCCCGGTGCAGACGACTATACCTTCGACCGCTTTGTGGTCGGCCCGTCCAATAAATTTGCCCATGCGGCCGCTCAGGCGGTTGCGGAAAAGCCTGCCCAAAGCTATAACCCCCTGCTCATTTACGGCAAGTCCGGTCTGGGCAAGACCCACCTTCTTCACTCCATTGCCCATACCATCCGCACCGCCCACCCGGATTACCGCATCGTATACATCAAGGGCGACGACCTGACCAACGAGCTGGTACACGCCCTGCGTGAAGGCCGCAACCGAGAGTTTCGTCAGAAGTATCGGGACGCAGATGTGTTTTTGATGGACGATGTGCAGTTCATCGCCGGCAAGGACTCCACTCAGGAGGAATTTTTCCATATCTTCAACACCCTCTACGAGGCAAAGCGCCAGATCGTACTCACCTCCGACCGGCCGCCCAAGGAGATGCTGCTGCTGGAGGATCGGCTTCGCACCCGGTTTGAGTGGGGTTTGCTGGCTGACATTCAGCCCCCCGACTATGAGACCCGCATGGCCATCATTAAGAATAAATCCATCCGCATGGGTCTGGAGCTGCCCGATTTCTGCCTTGAGATGATCGCGGAGAACATCACCTCCAATGTCCGACAGATCGAAGGCACCATCAACAAGATCATGGCTTATCAACAGCTCAACGACACCGGCGTGGATAAGGACACCGTGGCCCGGGTGGTCACCGAGATGTTCAAGCAGAAGGACGAGATCATGCCCACACCGGATGTCATTCTGGACGAGGTAAGCAAGTTCTTTAATGTAGAGGCCAAACAGCTCAAGGGCCAAAGCCGCACCAAGGACATTTCCCTTGCCCGGCAGGTGGCCATGTACCTGATCCAGACTATGGTGCGTATCTCCTCCAAGGAGATCGGCCGTTTCTTTGATAACCGGGATCATACCACCGTGCTCTACGCCACCGAGCGCATCACAAAAATGGTCAAGGAGCGCCCGGAGATGGCCGAGCTGATCCACGATGTCACGGCGAACATCAACGCCCGGTACGAATAAGCGTCCGAGCCGTCGTGAGCAGACCGGATGGACCGAAGCGAGGAATACAAACCAAGCAAACAAAGTTTGCTGTTTGTGTTCCGAGTCGGAGGGAAGCCGGGCATCGCGAACAGGCGAGGCGTGATACCGATAAGCGTCCGAGCATCCGGGAGCAGGACGATAGACTCCGGAGCGGATGCCGAAAGCCCAGAGCCGCCCCAAGGGCGGAACGGGTTTCGGCGTAGTCGGAGGAGTTATCGGCCGTCGCGAAGGATGCGAGGCGTGATACCGATAAGCGTCCGAGCATCCGGGAGCAGACCGGATATACCAAGGACAATTCTCTTCTGATTTTCCACAAATCCTGTGGACTTCCATGTGGAAACCGTGGGGAGAAACCTTCCCCTGAAAAAAGGCTGTGGAAAACCCCATTTTTCTCCCCAACCCCCTGTGGACGGGCAAAGGCCTGTCCCTCAAGGGCGCACACCCTGTTTCCACAATTTCCGCGCCCCTACTAATATTACTAAATACTTAATCTATCTTTTTCTTATAGAGAGAAAAAGCATTTCATTGCCATTACGAAGGAGGTACACCCCATGAAATTTTCCTGTGAGAAGGCGCTGCTGCAAAACGCGGTAGCCACCGCCTCGCGCACCGTGTCCCAGAAAAGCTCCATCCCTGCGCTGGAGGGTATTTTGATCGAGGCGGGCAGCGTGCTGCGGCTGACGGGCTATAATCTGGAAACCGGTATCCGTACCGTTGTTCCTGCCGATGTGACCGAGAAGGGCAGCCTTGTTCTGTCTGCCCGTCTGTTCGGCGAGATCGTGCGAAAGCTGCCCGACGACATCGTATATTTCTCTGCGGAGAATTATATGGTCAATGTGCGCTGTGGCATGAGTGAGTTCAACATTTTGGGCACTGACCCGGAAGAGTTTCCCGAGCTGCCCGTGGTGGATGACCTGAACTCCTTCACCGTTGAGCAGGAAACCCTGCGCGCCATGATCAGCCAGACCCTGTTCGCCGTCAGCGACAACGAAAGCCGCCCGGTGCATACCGGCTCCCTGTTCGAGGTGGAGGGCGATCAGCTGACTGTGGTTTCCGTGGACGGCTACCGCCTTGCCCTGCGCCGGGAGAAGATCGGCGAAAAGAAGGGTGCGGACACCTTTACCTTCGTGGTGCCCGGTGCGGCGCTGAACGAGGCGGAGAAGATCTGTTCCAACGGGGAAAAGCCCATCACCGTGATCCAGGGCGCGCGCCATGTGATGTTTGATACCGGGGACACCATTCTGGTTTCCCGCCGGCTGGAGGGCGAGTTCCTTGCCTATCGCAACGCCATCCCCCAGACCAGCACCGTGCAGGTGGAGGGTGACCGCCGGGTGCTGATGACTTCCATCGACCGCGTTTCCCTCATCATCAGCGATAAGCTGAAAAGTCCTCTGCGCTGCGTGTTTGATGACGGCTTGCTGTCTATCACCACAAAAACCGGCATCGGTGACGCTGCTGACCAGTGCCCCATCATCGGTAACGGCGGCGGACTGGAGATCGGCTTTAACAACAAGTACCTGATGGACGCCCTCAAGGCTGCCCCCGCCGACCGGGTGCGGCTGGAGATGAGCTCGGGCGTGGCTCCGTGCATCATCCTTCCTGCCGAGGGGGAGCAGAACTTCGTGTACATGGTTCTGCCCGTCAGACTGAAAGCCAATTGATCGGCTTTCAGTAAGATAGGAGATATAAGATAAGATATATGAGATAATTTTGGTTTCTCGCTGTTCTTATCTATCTCATATCTCATCGTTCATATCTCATATCTTAACCGGAGGTTTTTATGGAATCTCATGAGATCAAGATCCACACGGAATTTATCAAGCTGCAGGATCTTTTGAAATTTGCCGGTGCGGTAGAGACCGGCGGCGATGCCAAACTGATCATTCAGGAAGGACGGGTCACCGTCAATGGCGAGGTGTGTACCATGCGGGGCAAGAAAATGCGCCCCGGAGACCGCTGCGCCATCGACACAGAAGTGGAATTGGTGGTCACATGATCGTTCGTGGGCTGGAACTGGATTTTTTCCGCAACTATGTCCATCTGGAGGCGGAATTTGATCCCGGTGTCAACCTGATCTACGGCGAAAACGCCCAGGGCAAGACCAACCTGCTGGAGGCGGTGGCCTACCTGTCTACCGCCCGTTCCCACCGGGCGCGCTTTGACCGGGAGATGATCCTGCTGGGGGTGGACGATGCCTTTGTGAAGGCGGATGTGTTTTCCCGGCAGCGGGACTTTACGCTGGAGGCGCGGCTGTCCCGGGGCAAGAGCCGGCAGCTGTGGTCCAACGGGGTGCGTCTCAAGTCCGCCGGGGAGCTGTCCGGCATTTTGACTACGGTGCTGTTCTGTCCGGAAGATCTGTACCTCATCCGGGAGGGTGGCCAGACCCGGCGGCGCTTTCTGGACAGCGCCATCTGCCAGCTGCGCCCAAAATACGCCCAGGCGCTGGCGGAATACGGCCGTCTGTACGAGCATAAGACCCGCATTTTGCGTGATTGGCCGGAAAACCCCTCCCTGCTGGCCACGCTGGATGATTTCAATTTGCGTATGGCCCAGACGGGGGCGCTGATCATCCACTACCGCGCCCACTTCGTCAAGCGGCTGATGGAACACACCCCCACCATTCATGCCGACTTTTCCGGCGGACGGGAGGAGCTGTCTCTGGCGTATGAGACCGTGTCCACCGTCACCGACCCGTTGGGTGGAACAAAACAGATCCTCACCCAGCTGCTGTCCCATCAGGAAAGCCACCGCCAGGCGGAGCTGGACAGCCGGCAATGCCTGTGCGGCCCTCACAAGGATGACCTGATTGTGAATTTGAACGGAATGTCGGCCAAAATGTATGGCTCCCAGGGACAAACCAGAACGGCGGCGCTGTCGCTGAAGCTTGCCCAGCGGGAGATCATGCAGGAGGAGACCGGCGAGTGGCCGGTGCTGCTGCTGGACGATGTGCTTTCCGAGCTGGATGTCAAACGGCAGGCCTTTGTACTCAACCGTATTCAGGGCGGTCAGGTGTTCATTACCTGCTGTGAGGAAGATAAGCTGGACGGGCTGGAGGGCGGAAAGGCCTTCCACATCAAGGACGGCAAGCTGATATAAGGAGATCCGTATGTACCTTCATTTGGGTCAATCCGTGGTCGTCCCCTATCGGGATGTGATCGGGATATTTGATATGGATAACGCCAGCTGGGCCTATAAAACCAGAGAATTTCTGGACATGGCCGAGGAAGAGGGTCGGGTGATCTGGGTATGTGACGACCTGCCCCGTTCCTTCGTGGTCACGGACAACGGCAGTGAAAACTGGCAGGTGTATGTGTCCCAGCTGTCCTCTGCTACCCTGATGGGACGAGCGGAGCGAAATTTGTTTGAACTGTAAGAAAGCAAAACTACGCAAAACCGGGAGGTTTGATTATGTCTGAAGAACTGGAACTGAACTCCACCCAGGTGGAACACGAATACGGCGGCTCGGAGATCCAGGTGCTGGAAGGACTGGAGGCAGTCCGCAAGCGCCCGGGTATGTACATCGGCTCCACCTCGGAGTCCGGTCTGCATCATCTGGTCTATGAGATCGTGGACAACTCCATCGACGAGGCGCTGGCCGGCTACTGTGACGAGATCACCGTGACCATCAACGAGGGGGACACCATCACCGTCACCGACAACGGCCGCGGTATCCCCGTGGACATCCAGCCCCAGACGGGCAAGCCTGCCCTGGAGGTCGTCTTTACCATTCTGCACGCCGGCGGCAAGTTCGGCGGCGGCGGCTACAAGGTGTCCGGCGGTCTGCACGGCGTGGGTGCGTCGGTAGTCAACGCCCTGTCCGAGTGGCTGGAGGTGCAGGTGCACAAGAACGGAAAGATCCACCAGATGAAGTTCGCCCGGGGTCACATCACCCAGGAAATGACCATCATCGGGGACACGGACAAGACCGGCACCATTGTCACCTTCAAGCCCGACCCGGAGATGTTCGATACCACCGAGTATAACTACGAGACGCTGCATACCCGTATGCAGCAGCAGGCCTTCCTCAACGCCGGCCTTCGCATCTCCATCGCCGACGAGCGCGCCGCCAGCGCCGACAAACCGGAGGAGGATCGCCGCCACTCCATGTGCTACGAGGGCGGTATCCGGGAGTATGTCACCTGGCTGAACAATAACAAGACCCCCGTCCATCCCGAGGTCATCTATGTCTCCGGTGCCAAAGAGGACTCCATGGCGGAGATCGCCCTGCAGTACAACGACGGCTATCAGGAGAATATGGTGTCCTTTGCCAACAACGTGCGTACCCCCGAGGGCGGTATGCACGAGGAGGGCTTCCGCCGCGCTCTGACCACCGCCCTGGCCAACTACGGCAAGCGAATGAAGATCCTCAAGGAGGACGACAAGCTCTCCGGCGAGGACTGCCGCGAGGGTCTGACCGTGGTCATCTCCGTTAAGCTGACCGAGGCTCAGTTCGAGGGCCAGACCAAGGCCAAGCTGGGCAACAGCGAGATCCGCACCCTGGTCAACAATGTGGTCAGCGAGAAGCTGGACATCTATCTGGAGGAGAATCCCCAGGTGGGCAAGGCCATTCTGGAAAAGGCGCTCATGGCAGCCCGCGCCCGCGAGGCCGCCCGCAAAGCCCGGGAAAATGTCCGCCGCAAGAACGGACTGGAGTCCGGTCAGATGCCCGACAAACTGCAGGACTGTAACGAGCGCGACCCCTCCCTGTGCGAACTGTACATCGTGGAGGGCGACTCCGCAGCCGGTTCCGCCATCGGTGGCCGTGATTCCCGGTTCCAGGCTATTTTAGCCATGTGGGGCAAGATGCTCAACGTGGAAAAGGCCCGCATGGACAAGGTGTACAGCAACGAAAAGCTAACTCCCCTCATGGTGGCGCTGGGCGCCGGCATCGGAGAGGAATTCAATATTGAAAAGCTGCGCTACCACAAGATCATC
>JAGBTC010000121.1 GCA_017631545.1 Oscillospiraceae bacterium | reverse complement strand
TGTCATGGGCGTGGCCCATGGAGAAGGTCTTACGGGGAAGCACCCCGTCGTGGATGATGGTGGGGAACAGCTCGGTCTTACTCATGGCAGGCAGCAGGAAGCCCACCGCATCCGGGCGACGGGTCAGCTCCACCACCACATCTTCACCATGGATATAGTCCACACCGCTGCCCTTATGCTCGGCCCGCCAGCCGTCCAAAAAGCCCTGCAACGTGCCCACAGGCAGCTGGGCGGTGGGATTGGGAACGGTGATCGCTCCTTTTCCCTCTCGGGTGACATAGGTCAGCACATGTCCCTCGCCCTCCCCCTCATAGGCGTTGGGGAAGGCCGCCTTCAGGTCGCAGAGCAGCACGGAGGGATCCACGCCGAACACCACCCGATGGATGGCCTCAAACTGCAAAGATGTATCGTGCAGGTCGCACAGCTCCGCCAGCGCATAACGGGCAGGCAGCGACGCCCACTGGTTGGGAGGCGTCAGCTTCTTCTGGCGCTCGTAACACTCCTTGGCGGTGGCCAGCGAGTGGTTGCCGTCACCCACGGCAAAGAGCATCATGCTCACATCCGCGCTCTCGCCGTACTTTTCACGGAAGGTGGCAGGGTCGGCAAGGTTGGTCAGGGCGGCAGACAGCTGCTCCAGCTGCGCTTCTCCCAGCTTCCAGCCGGTGATGTGGCCGCCCCGCTCCATCAGCTCAAAATCATATACCTGCTCCATATCGCCGGTCTGTCCGGCCAGCGGCAGGATCACTTCGCCCTTGCGGTCGTCACACAGCAGCATGGCGTGGGGCAACTCAATGGGCGCGTTTTTACGCACGGCCACCCGGGGCGGAATGCGGGAGAGCACCGTACCCTCGGTGGCGCGCACGAGTGCAGGCGAACCGGACTCGTAATCGTACTGCTCCAGATCCACCATACCCACAATGCCCCGGCGGATCATGCCGTTATCCAGACGGCGCTCCACATAGATCAGGCTGTCCGTCAGGGTGCGGAAGATGTCATTACGCAGATAGCGGCTCATGGTGGTATTGATCTCCATGATGTCCGACTCCACATCCGGCCCCTCCAGACAGCTTTCCGGCAGCACCAGCTTCAGCGTGGAGGGGGCATTGCCCACAAAATCGGCCACACGCTGCCAGTACTCGGGCTGGGAGGTGTACTGGTCGCAGGCCACCACGCTCCACCGGGTCATATCACAGTCCCGGGGCAGCAGGATATCCGCAGGACGAAAGGGAATGTTGTTAAACAAAGGGTCCATCTACTATGCTCCTTTTCGAAGCTTATTCCTCCATGGCCCGCTTAATGGCGGCCAGAAGCTCATCATACGCCTCGTAGGCGGGCAGATCGGGATTGTCCGCCTTAATGGCGTCGGTACTTTTGAACAAAAAGCCGGCCTTACTGGCGCGGATCATGTCAAGGTCGTTGTAGCTGTCACCGGCGGCAATGGTCACAAAGCCGGCGGACTGCAGCGCACGCACGGTGGTCAGCTTGGATTGGGGGCAGCGCATCCGGTAACCGATGATCTCGCCGTTTTCCGCCACCTCAAGAGTATTGCAAAACAGGGTGGGCCAGCCCAGCTTTTTCATCAGGGGCATACCAAACTGCTCAAAGGTGTCGCTGAGAATGATTACCTGCGTGTGCTCACGCAGCTTATCCAAAAATTCTCTGGCACCGGGCAGCGGATCGATTTTGGCAATGGTGTCCTGAATTTCCTTCAGCCCCAGCCCATGCTCCTTCAGAATACCCAGACGCCAGCGCATCAGCTTGTCATAGTCCGGCTCCTCCCGGGTGGTGCGCTTGAGGACGGGGATCCCGGCAGCTTCAGCAAAGGCGATCCAGATCTCGGGCACCAGAACGCCCTCCATATCAAGACATACAGTATAAATGGGTCTCATATCCAATCTCTCTTTCTGGGTTACTTGTGACGGGAGACAAAGCGCTCAATGCGCCGCAGCGCCTCGGCCAGATTTTGCATAGAGGCGGCGTAGCACGCGCGCACAAAGCCCTCGCCACCCGGCCCGAAGGCGCTGCCGGGGATGACGGCCACCTTTTCCTCCCGGATCAGCTGCTCGCAGAACTGCTCGCTGGTCAGGCCGGTGGAGCGGATGCAGGGGAACATATAAAACGCGCCCTTGGGCTCAAAGCACTCCAGCCCCAGCTTGTGGAAGCCGTCCAACATGAAACGGCGGCGAGAATCGTACTCCTCGCGCATATGCTCAATGTCCTCGTCCCCGTTTCGCATGGCCTCAATGGCGGCATACTGGCTGGTGGTGGGCGCGGACATGATGCCGTATTGGTGCAGCTTGGTCATGGCACCGATAATTTCCTTGGGGCCGCACACGATGCCCATGCGCCAGCCGGTCATGGAATAGGCCTTGGAAAAGCCGTTGACCACGATGGTGCGCTCGTACATATCCGGGATATTAGCAAAGGAGAAATGCTTTTGTCCGTAGGTCAGTTCGGCGTAAATCTCGTCGGCAATGACCATGATATTGGTGCCTCGCAGCACCTGCGCCAGCGCCTGCATATCCTCCTTACCCATAATGCCGCCGGTGGGGTTATTGGGGAAGGGCAGCACCACCGCTTTGGTCTTGGGCGTGATGGCGGCGCGCAACTCGTCCGCAGTGAGGCGGAAGTCATTTTCCGCCTTGGTTTCCACCAGCACGGGCACGCCGTGGGTCATGGTGGTCAGCGGGCCGTAGCACACAAAGGAGGGAGTCGGCACAATGACCTCGTCCCCGGCCTCTACAATGCAGCGCAGCGCCAGATCCAATCCCTCGCTGCCGCCCACCGTGACCAGAATTTGCCCCATGGGGGCATACTCCAGATCAAAGCGGCGCTTCATATACTCAGAGATGGCCTTTCGCAGATCAGACAGCCCGGCGTTGGGCGTATATTTGGTAAACCCCTTCTCCAGCGACTGGATGCCGGCATTGCGGATATGCCACGGAGTGGGGAAATCCGGCTCGCCAATGCCCAGGGAGATGCCCCCCTCCATGCTGTCCAGCAAGTCAAAATACTTGCGGATACCGGAGGGCGGAACATTCTGGATGCGTTGGGTAAGAACCTTACTGTAATCCATCATTCCAAAACAAACCTTTCTTCCTTCTCCTGCTTTTTGCGGAAGGTCAGATGCTGCTCTTTATAGCGCTTGAGGATAAAGTGGGTGGAGGTGCCGGTCACGCCTTCAATGGGGGCCAGACGGTTGCCCACAAACTCCGCCACCTCGCGCAGGGTACGGCCAGAGATCAGCACCGTCATGTCGTAGGTGCCGCTCATGAGGTACATACTCTCCACTTCCTCGTACTGGTAGATGCGCTCGGCAATGCGGTCGTAGCCGTCGATGGACTGGGGGGTCACATTGACCTGGATCAGCGCGGTCACCGCTTCGGGCTGCACCTGATCCCAATCCACCAGCGCCTGATAGCCCCGAATGATCTTTTCCTTTTCCATCTGTTCAATGGCGGCGTCCACCTGCTCCCGGCTCATACCGGCAGCGGCGGCCAACTGATCTCGGGACAGGGTGCAGTCCCGCTCCAGCAAGGTAAGCAACTTTTTCATAACGGTACCTCCGTTCAGTTATTTTTCCAAAAAGAGATGATTTTATTATTATACATCAAATCCCGAGGAAATACAATCCCACACCGACCGCATTCTTTCCCATTTTTCAACAAAACAGCCCGGCGCGGCCAATGCCGCGCCGGGTCGGAAGAATATCAGCCCCAGAATTCGGGAAAAAGCAGCTCGCTGCCCACCTTGAGGGTCAGCAGGATAAGTACCAGCACCACCGCCGGGCGCACAATGCGTCTGCCGTTTTTGATGGCAAGCCCCGCACCCAGGTAGTGCCCGGCCATGGAGGCCACGGCCGCGACTATGCCCACGCCCCAGTAGACGTAGCCGGCGGACAAAGCAGTAAACAGGCTACCCAGATTGGAGGACAGGTTGATCACCTTCACGCCTCCCGCCGCAAGCCGGGTATCCAGCCGTGCAAAGTGGATCAGGATCAGCATGAGGAAGGTGCCCGTGCCCGGACCGTAATAGCCGTCATAGGCGCCGACGACCAGCGCAGCACCCCACACGATCAGCGCCTGCCGGACAAAGGGCATGGGCTCGGGCTGCTCCGGCCATTCCCGCCCCCGCAGCACAACGAAGGCCACCACCGGCAGCACACCCAACAGCATATATTTCAGCACCGCGTCGGGGGTATGGTGCTGAAGCCACGTTC
>JAGBTC010000120.1 GCA_017631545.1 Oscillospiraceae bacterium | reverse complement strand
TCGCGCACCTGAAAGGCGCCGCCGGAGATCTCCACCACCTCGGCGGTGATGTAGCCGGCCAGATCGCTGGCCAAAAAGGCGATGAGCTGACCGATCTCTTCCGGCTTTGCCAGCCGATGGGCAATGGTGGTGTCGGTGAGGAAGCTGGTGTCGCCGTATTTGTTCTTGAGCATCTCCGTCTGGGTAAAGCCGGGCGCCACCGCCACCACACGGATGTGGTCGGCAGCCAGCTCACTGGCCATGACCCGGGTCAGGGCGTTGACCCCTGCCTTGGACACAGGGTACGCCCCCTGATGGGTGAATGCAATGCGTCCGCTCAGGGAGGACACATTGACGATCACGCCCCCTCCGCTTTGCGCGATGTAGGGGGAAACCGCCTTGGAGCAGTTCCACACGCTGGTCAGGTTGGTGTCCAGCACATTTTGCCAGACCTCACGCTCCAGCGTCAGCGCCGCCCCGGGAGAGCCGCGCCCGGCGTTATTGACCAGAATATCCACCCGGCCGTAGGTGTCCCACACCCACCGGGCAAATTCCCCAAAGCTTTCCTCATCCGTCACATCTGCCGTTTTCCCTTCCAGCAGCAGACCTTCGGCCTTGGCGGCGGCAATGGCGGCGTCCAGCTTCTCCTGACTGCGGCCGCACACCACCACCTTCGCGCCCTCCCGGGCCAGCACCCTGGCCGTGGCAAGTCCAATACCCAATGTGCCGCCGGTAACGATGGCGACCTTATCCTTCAATCCCAGATCCATACTGTTGCGTCCTCTCTTTGGGAATGTCTTTGGAGATATAGTAACAAATCTTCCGCCAAAATTCAACAGGCAGGAGCGCCAAAGCGTTCCTGCCTGTTGTTTTTATCCGATCAGCCGCCCCACCGCTGCGGTCAGCGCGCACAGGCACGCCCCCACAAGGGTGGGCACCACCACCGCCAGCGCCGTCCATTTCGCGCTTCCGCTCTCCTTTTTGATGGTCAGGCAGGTCGTGGAGCAGGGCCAATGAAACAGGGAAAACAGCACGGTACACGCCGCTGTCACCCATGTCCAGCCGTTTTCCACCAGAACGGCGCGCAGCGCGGTCAGGTCGTTCAGCTCCACCAGCGACCCCTGTGCCAGATAGATCATCAGCAGCACGGGCATCACGATCTCGTTGGCCGGCCAGCCCAGCACAAAGGCCAACAAAATCGCCCCGTCCATGCCCAAAAAATGACCCAGCGGATCCAGCGCCCCGGACAGGTAACTCAGCAGACTCCCCTCCCCAATGTGCAGGTTGGCCAGCAGGAAGATGACCAGCCCGGCCGGGGCAGCCACCGCCGCCGCCCGGCCCAGCACGAACAGGGTGCGATCCAGCACCGAGCGCACCAGCACCTGACCCACCCGGGGTCTGCGATAGGGGGGCAGCTCCAGCGTGTAGGAGGAGGGCACACCACGCAGCACCGTGGCCGACAACAGACGGGACACAGCCAGCGTCACCCCCACCGACAGCACCAGCAGTCCCAGCAGCAGCGCCGCCGCACCCAGCGTTCCCATCGCCCCCTCCTGCCCCACAAAGAACATGGTGATCAGCGCAATCAGTGTGGGAAAGCGCCCGTTGCACGGGGTCAGAGCGTTTGTTACCAGCGCGATCAGCCGCTCCCGGGGCGAGTCGATGATGCGGCAGCCGGTCACGCCGCAGGCGTTGCACCCCAGCCCCATACACACGGTCAGGCTCTGCTTTCCGCACGCGCCGGCCCGTTCAAAGGCGTGATCCAGTACGAAGGCCACCCGGGGCAGGTAGCCCAGATCCTCCAGCAGGGTGAACAGGGGGAAGAAGATGGCCATGGGGGGCAGCATCACGCTGATCACCCACGCCAGCACCCGGTACACTCCGTCCACCGCCGCCGTCACCGCCCCGTTGGGTACGCCCAGCCACAGCAGTCCTTTTCGCAGCAGCTCACCCAAAGCAAACAGGGCGTCGGACAAGATGGCCGAGGGCACATTTGACCCTGCCACGGTCAGCCACAGCACCCCACCCAGCAGCAAAAGCATCAGCGGCAGCCCCGTACGCCGATCGGTGAGCAGCCGATCCGCCCGGCGCTGGGCGGCCAGCGGATCGGCACGCCGGTGCAGCACCGCCATGCTTACGCAGCGCCCGGCCACCTCCGCGCGCTCGGCATCGGTACGGGGACTTTGGGGCGCTTTGGGTGCTGCGGCCGGGTGTGAGTACAGCTCCACCGCCTCCATCAGTTCCTCCAGCCCCTCATCCCGGCCGGCGGCCACGGGGATCACCGGCACGCCCAGCTGCCGGGCAAGGCACCGGGTATCCACCTGCAGCCCGTGGCGTCTGGCCTCATCCATCAAATTGACGCACACCACCACCTGTGCCGTGCGCTCCATCACCTGCAGCGCAAGCAGCAGGCTGCGCTCCAGACAGGTGGCGTCACACACCACCACCGTCAAATCGGCCTGGCCGCTATCCAGAAAGTCCCGGGCGACCTCCTCCTCCACCGAGTGGGCGTCCAGCGAGTAAGTACCGGGCAGATCCACCAGCCGGAAGGTGCGCCCCTGCCGGGTGTATGTCCCCTGGGCCACCGCCACCGTCTTGCCCGGCCAGTTGCCGGTGTGCTGGTGCAGGCCGGTCAGGGCGTTGAACAGAGTGGACTTGCCCACATTGGGGTTGCCTGCCAGCGCCACCACCCGGCCGTGATCGCCCGGCCGCTGCGCCTTCATGCGCGCCTCCGTACACGCACTTGCCCAGCGTCCCTGCGCCGCAGGGCGATGAGCGCGCCGCGCACCCGATAGGCCGCCGGGTCGCCTGCCGGGGCAGTCAGTTCGCACTCCACCCGTGTGCCGGGGGTAAAGCCCAGCTGAGCCAGCCGCCGACTCATATCCCCCTCTACACGCACAATATCCGCGCCCTCACCTACGGCCAGTGCGCTCAACGGCAGTTCCATCTGCCATCACTCCTTCCCTTTCACCTCCCCCGCCATAGCGGCAGGGTAGCATACCATTCTACGCCGGCATCCGGTGGGGAGTGCAAAAAACGACCCTGTGCCAAAAGCACAGGGTCGTCTGTAAGGGCAGAGGATCACTCTACCGAGATCATATAGTAGTAGACGGGCTGGCCGCCGGGCAGGAGGCTGACCTCCGCATCGGGGCAGGCAGCGGCAAAGATTTCCTGTGCCTGCTGGGCCTGCTCCTGCGTGACATCCTCACCGTAGAAGATGGACACAAACTCCGCGCCCTTCTCCCCTTCCGCCTTGGCCAGCTGCTCCAGCAGGGCATTCAGGTCGGTATCGGTGCCAAACAGCTGATGCTCGGCAAGGGCCATGTAGTCGCCCTGCTTGATGGCAAAGCCACCGAAGTCGGAGTCGCGGGCGGCGTAGGTGATCTCGTCGGTACGCACCCGGCCAAAGGCCTCGGTCATGGTGGCGGTGTTGTCCGCCTCCTCCGCGTCCGGGTCGGCACACAGCATGGCGGCGATGCCCTGGGGCACCGTTTTGGTGGGCAGCACGACCACCTTTTTGTCCTCGCACAGGGGGACGCACTGCTCGGCCGCCATGATGATGTTCTTGTTGTTGGGCAGCACATACACGATCTCCGCCGGAGTGGCGTCGATGGCGCGCAGAATATCCTCGGTGGAAGGGTTCATGGTCTGGCCACCGCCTACCAGCGCGTCCACACCCAGATCGCGGAACACGGCCTCCAGCCCCTCGCCTGCACAAACCGAGACATAGCCGAACTTCTTCTCCGGAGCGGCGTGGACGGGCGCTTCCAACTCGGCCTCCACCGCCTCCAGATCGTCGGTGCTCTGCGCCTTGCGGCCGGCCGCCAGATCGTCCCGCTGGGTGACCATGTTCTCGATCTTGGCCAGCTCCAGCACGCCGTACTTCTGAGCCTCGTTCAGCGCGTCGCCCGGCGTGTTGGTATGCACATGGACCTTAAACGCCTCGTCATCCTCGCCGATGACCAGGCTGTCACCAATGCTGTTGAGGTACTTGCGGTAAGGTTCCAGATCCACCTCGGCACGCAGCTTACGCACGATAAATACCGTGTCAAAGGCGAAGGTGATCTCCTCGTCGGCAAGGGCGGAGAACACGGTCTCCTCCCCCTCGTCGGTATCGTCGGACACCTCAGGCATGGGCACGCCGCGCATCTGGTCCAGCATACCCTGCAGAATGACAAGAAAGCCCTTGCCGCCTGCGTCCACCACACCGGCCTTTTTCAGCACGGGGTTCATGTTGATGGTATCGGCCAGAGCCACCTGCCCTTCGGCAATGGCGGCCTCCAGCACGGCCTCGGCGCTGCTGTCCTCCCGGGCCTTGCCGGCAGCGGCGGCGGCAGCCAGACGGGACACGGTGAGGATGGTGCCCTCAGCAGGCTTCATCACCGCCTTGTAGGCGGCGGCCACGCCGGCGTCCATGGCGATGGCCAGATCCCGGCCGTCGATGCATTCCTTCTCCTTCACCGCCTTGCCGATGCCGCGAAACAGCAGCGACAAAATCACGCCGGAGTTGCCCCGGGCGCCGCGCAGCAGCGCGCTGGCCACGGCAGAAGCGGCCGAGCCGACGGTGGGGTGGTTTTTCTTCTTCATCTCCGCGCTGGCGGCGGAGATGGTCAAACTCATATTCGTTCCGGTATCTCCGTCGGGGACGGGAAATACGTTCAGGTCATTGATGGGCTGCTTTTGCAGATTGATGGCGGCGGCGGCATGAATGATCATTCGCTGAAAAAGCGCCGCGTCAATAGTCTGTATCATAGCGTCAAATTTCCTTTCTGTATCGGCGATCGGCTTACACGCGCATGCCGTCCACGCACACATCCACGGCCTTGACCGTGACCCCGGTGGTCTTGCTGACCACATAGCGCACCTCGCTCATAATAGAGCGGCACACAGTAACCAGATTGACCACGTTTTCCACGATGATGTGAAGCTCGATGGACACGGTATTGTCCTCGTTATAAGTCACCTTCACGCC